>VSOA01000139.1 GCA_009774585.1 Lachnospiraceae bacterium | reverse complement strand
AACACTGCCTGTCCTTTATCTGATGAAATGGTGCGCCGGTCTGTTTCTGACCATGCTGCCATGCCTGGGGGCTATGTGGGCAGTCACAGTCTTGTTTGAAAAGCCGCTTTTGTCTGTGGGGCTGAACCTGCTCCTTGTGATTCCCGGCGTGCTGGTTTCCAATACACCTGTCTGGATTGCCTGGCCGTACTGTTACAGCGGTTATCTGGTATCCTGTTCGCTACATGATTTTACGGCGGGAGATAACATACGGACATTTTCACTGTTCCCGTTCCTGCCGGCTGCGATATTGGTTTTGGCATTGGTACTTACGATTGCTGTAATACAATTTGGAAAAAAGGAAATGAGGTAAATCGGTTATGGAAAATAAAAAACGGAAAACTTTAAGTATGGCGGCGCTGATCGTCAGTATTCTCCCAACGGCAACGCTTGTTCCTGTGTTCCTTAAAATCACATTGCCTGAAGGGGTGAATACAGTCTGGGCAGGTATCAATGTTGCCAGTGCCGTGGCAGGTTTCGTCCTTTCCGGTATCTGTGTCAGGAGTGATGAAAGCCGCAGCCCTGTGAATATTGCGTCAACGCTCATCAGCGCTTTTTGGTGCCTGTTGATGATGGGCATGGTAGTTTTGGCATTATTTTTAACTTTTATGCGGTAGTGAGATTAAGGAGCATTTCAAGAGTTATCAGCAGGAATAGTCTTAGGATTTTTCAAAATGTATCTACTCGATGGAATGGGAGTTTTCTTTGCCATTTCACCAATCATAGCATTGGTGGCACGAATGAAGAAAGGGTATTGGCTTGCATTAGTATTTGCTGAAATATATTCTTTTGCCGGATTATTTACAAGCATGTCAAATATCTGGAAGGCCGTTTATCCCATAACGGCGGTATTTAACCTTTCCAGTTATTATCAGGCTACTGCGCTGGAAATGATTGGTGGATGCGTGGTTCTGGTGCTGTGTGTAGGACTTTCCGGAGTTGTGTTAAAAGGATTAAGACAAAATTCATAGAGAGAAAATGGCGGCGTTATAAATCATGCCGCCAATGCAATAGAAACTTACATACCAGATTTTCAATATCAGTAAAGATATTAGTATTTAGTCTTAGGAAAAATCAAGGTGGTTTCGTAGCCTTTTTGTTCCTCACTTAAAATTTGCATGATGCCGTTATGAGCCTCGACAATCTGCCGCACCAATAGAACACCTAATCCATGCCGGAGGTGTAGAGTTCTATCGGTGCTTTCCAGATAATGTGTTTTAGAATTAAGTGCTTTCAGCTTTTCAGCGGATACGCCAACTCCATTGTCTGATACAACGATGGCTATTTCTTTTTCGCTGCATGTTACCGAGATGGTAATTTTACAGCCATTTGCATTATGATTGATACTGTTCTGGATCAAATTTGTAATAGCCCGTTTAATAAGAACTTCGTCACCACGAATAAATTCCGTTTCACATTGTGGCTCAGATTCAAATTCAAATACATATTTTTTATCAAGATTGCTGTCCAGAAATTCACATATGACCTGCCGTGCCAGCTCTACCGGATAAATGTTGCTAATGCGAAGCGGCTGCATATCATATTCCAGCTTTGAAGTTAAATTCAAATCTTCGATCAGTCTTTTTATCTTTTCAGCCTGCTGACGGATTTCGGTCATTTTTTCCTGAACGTCAGAGTCCAGCCCGTGATTTTTTTCGAGGCTGCTGGAATATCCGAGAACCATTGACAGTGGGGTGCGTATATCATGGGAAATACCACTGATCCAGTTTGCCCTTGCCGTATCCCGGCGCTTTAGTGTTTTAGATACATGGTTAAGCTTTGCGTTGATTTCGGACAATTCTCCCTGTTCTGCCAACTGCGTTTTTTGACCGGCAGCAATTTCCTCAATGCCAATAAGAATAGGTTTGATAGCCTTTTCTGTTTTTCGGTTGTTAAAGATAAAAAGCAGCAATACAATTCCGATATTTAGAAAAAATACAGCGATGAACCCTATCGCATCAATTTTTATACTTACAATGGTTTTATATGCAGATAATTTCCAGTAACTGTCTTTAGGATAACCAAGGACTAGCAGACCATCGTTTCGGGCAGATACGAAAACAGGATAGTCCTCTAAATACCACCTTGCCATTTTTGCAATGTCTCCATAGGTGTATTGAACAGGAATGTTTGCCGGAAGTTTATAATTCCAGATGACATTACCCGTCGCATTATCTATCAGCATACACCATGCATGGTCTTGATCTAATAAAGCTATGATATCATCTGGCAGAGTATATTGCCCGTCCGTCTGCTGTAATTCATCAGATATACAGGGTAACAGGTGGGTAGGACTTTGATTTCCGTGACTGACAGATACCATGATAAGACTTACAAATAAAAAAATATTCACTAAAATGAAAAAGCAAAACAGCTTAACACTGGAATGGACATACCGTTTGAAAAATTTTTGTATATTCATAGGATTACCCTGTTCCTTTCAAAATCAGCTTGTAACCGATTCCCTTGACCGTGACAAGAGATACCGGCGAAGATGGTTCAGTTTCGATTTTCTCCCGGATATGCCGGATATGGGACATTAGTGTTTTTTCATATCCGACATATATGTCTCCGCAGACTGTCTGGCATAAAGAACCGAGCGTTACAATGCGTCCTGCATTGCTGAATAGTTTTTGAAGTATCTCCACTTCTTTTGCGGTAAGGGAGACTGGATCGCAGCCTTCTTTGTATACCTGTGCCTGTCCTAAGTCCACTTTGCAGGCTTCTAATAAAAAACTTGTATCCTCATTTTCTTTATATACCCGACGTAAAATCGCGGTGACACGCCATACAAATTCCTGTGCCAAAAAGGGTTTTACTATATAATCGTCCGCACCCACTTCAAATCCTTTAGCTTTATCATCAAACTCACCTTTTGCCGTTAAAAACAGAATAGGTATATTGGTTTGTTCTCGGATCACTTTTGCAAGCATGAAACCATCCATATCAGGCAGCATGACATCCAGGACTGCCAGATCGGGGCGGGTGTCCAGCCTCTCCAAAGCACGAAGTGATGTATCTGCGGTCAGTATATTTGTAAACCCATTTTCTTTCAAAATGGATTGGCACATCAATAGGATTGCAGGCTCATCATCAACTAATAAGATTGATTTGTCCTTAATTGTACCCATATTTCCACTCCTTTCCACGACATTATATCATATTTTCAACTATGGTACGAATTGTGGTTTCAAAATCAAGGTAAAATCAAGGTTAACTCCAACGTAACGCAAAGTGGAAGGTATATGATGTAATCAGCTTAGGAAAGGAGCAGACAAAAAATGGTTGTATCAACAGAAAATTTGTCAAAAGAGTATGACGGTATTTATCGGGTTAATGATCTGGATATCCAAATTAACGAAGGGGATATTTATGGCTTTCTCGGTCCTAATGGTGCGGGCAAATCGACAACAATGAAGATGCTGCTTGGTCTTGTCAAGCCCAGCAAAGGAAGTATTGAGATTATGGGAAAGTCATTCAACGAGAAAAACCGGCAGGAGATTCTGAAAAGCGTTGGCTCCCTGATTGAATCCCCGTCCTATTATGGTCATCTGACTGGCAGGGAAAATATGGAAATAATACGCAGGCTGCTGGGCTTGCCCCGGAAAAATATCGAGGAGGCAGTTCATATTGTCCGTATGGAAAAACAAATGGATAAGAAGGTCAAAAACTATTCACTTGGAATGAAGCAGCGGCTTGGAATTGCGATGGCACTGGCTCGCCGTCCTAAATTGCTTGTTTTGGATGAACCTACTAATGGTCTTGACCCGGCAGGTATTGAGGAAATGCGGGAATTGGTCAAAACACTGCCAACGAAGTATGGGATGACCGTTATGATTTCCAGCCATATCCTGAGTGAAGTAGATCAAATGGCAACTGTGGTCGGCATCATCAATCATGGTGAGCTGATCTTTCAAGAAAATATGTCTGTTTTGGATGCACAGCGGCAGCCGTATATCATTCTGAGAACCAGTGATAATAACTTGGCTTGTCAGATACTCAGAAATATGAATCCGTTAAGAACCGGGGACGGTTTGCAGTTAGGGGCTTTGTCCGATGAACAGACGGGTAAGGTGGTTCAAAACCTGTGTGCCAACGATATTGCTGTTTACCGAGTTGAGGAACACAGGGAGAGCCTTGAGGACATTTTCCTCAATCTGACCGGGAAGGAGATGACCCTTTGATGAAATATCTATGGCTTGAATTGTATAAGCTGAAACATCGAAAGGTGTTTCTGACCTTTTTGGTGATCTTGGGCGTAGAATTGCTATTTGTTTTTTCTAACTATGGCAATAATAATAATTTTCTAAACATGATTTCTGATCCCGCTGCACCGGCATGGGAAGATCTGATTATCGGTCCAGCCGCTATAAATGGATTATTCTTTCCTATTTTGGCGGCGGTCATTGCCAGCCGTATTTGCGATATGGAGCATAAGGGAAACACATGGAAGTTATTAGAGTGTAATAATCAGAACCGCAGATCTATCTGGTTCTGCAAATTTACAATAGTATCCACGCTTATGATGCTGGCAATCTTCATTCAGGCATTTATCATTATTGCTTATGGTAATTCTGTGGGAATTGTCCAGCCGCTGCCTGTAAGAACGTTATTAGGTTTTGTGCTTGGAACTGCGATGATAACATTTGTAGTCGTTACAATTCAGGTTTTCTTCTCCCTTGTATGTACAAACCAGCTTATCCCTATGTCTATCGGTATGATCGGCGCACTTATTGGGTTTATTTCCACATTGCTGCCGCCGGGTATCCGCAACATTTTGATTTGGGGTAACTATGCAGAACTGATGGTGTTGGGGCAGGACACATCTTCAGGAAATCTGCAATCTTCCGGGTTAGTAGTACGGAACATCAACTTTGTTCCGCTTGCAATTCTGTTTGTTGTTGGTCTTGTGGCGTATGTTGTGTTCCGGAAGAGATTTGAAAAATATGAGTATTAAAGGAGGAGTTTATAATGCTGATCAATGCAATTCGTGCGGAAAATTTGAAAAGCCGCCATTCAAATATGTGGGTAGCGGTTACAGTTCTCCCGCTTTTGACAGCGGCAATAGGCGCAATTATTTACGGGATAAATGCCTCTGTCAGCTTATACGATGGTGATATGTGGCAGCAACTATGGCTACAGACAGGTTTATTTTATGGGTATTTCTTTTTCCCTATTCTGATTGCCATTTGTGCTTCCTTTTTATGGCGGTTGGAACACATTAACCATAACTGGAACAGCTTAATGACAACGCCAATTCCCCGGTCTGTAATTTTTATCGCTAAGTTGGTCGTGTTAGCCAAGTCAATTTTTACGGCACAGGCACTTTTGATGATATTCATAATCATTGTGGGTAAAGTGGGATTCCGTTTTGAACAGCCTATTCCCATAGGTATGCTCTGGTGGCTCTTTATGGGGTGGTTTAGCGCTCTTGGCGTTGCGGCAGTACAGCTTTATCTTTCTATGAAAATAAGAAGTTTTGCTGTTCCGGTTGGACTTGCGGTATGTCTGTGTATTGCGGGATTGGTATGTTATATTACGGGTCTTGGCAGTATGTTCCCGTATTCACAGCTAATTCTTGGTTTGTCATCACAGGAGAAAACTTTACCGATTGACAGCTTAACAACGCTGGTTCCAATGGTGGTTTTCTATATCGTGTTTTTTATATTACTGGCTTCACGTTGCTTGAAGAAGATTGACATAGTAGCCGGTTAAGGAGGAGATCATGAAAGAAAAGATTTTAGAAAAAATATCCTTGGGGGTTAGCCTGCTTCCTTTGACTTTCTTTATCATCCGGCATTTGAGAATCGGAATGGAAGCTCCTTGGGTGTATATCTTTTTTGCGGCGTATGCCGTATTGATTATTGTTGGTTTTGTATTTGCTATCTGCTTGATAAAAAACAAAAAAACGAGAAATGCCATATCAAAGGCTGCTTTAGCAATAAGTTCAGTGTATCTCGCTTTTTTTTCTTTATTTATCTATTTGACGATAGCGGCAAGATTACATTGAGAGTGTGAAGACTGTTGTATTTAAGCGGCGCTGATCGTCAGTATTTTCCCAGCGTCAACGCTTGTTCCTGTGTTCTTTAAAATCACATTTCCTGAAGGGGTGAATACAGTCTGGGCAAGTGTCAATGTTGCCAGTGCCGTGGCAGGTTGTTTCATCCTTTCCGGTATCTGTGTCAGGAGTGATGAAAGCTGCAGCCCTGTGAATATTGCGTCAACGCTCATCAGCGCTTTTTGGTGCCTGTTGATAATGGGCATGGTAGTTTTGGCATTATTTTTAACTTTTATGCGGTAGTGAGATTAAGGAGCATTTCAAAAGACTTATAGTAAGATGCGATAATGACGGAATGCTTGTCTTTCGGGGAAAAAATCTGTACGTCGGAGAGGAGAGGTTTTTGTCTGGATTGCTCTATGATAAGATAAGTCTTACCAGTTTATTTTTACCTGTCGTTTTGGGGATATTTTCCACAACCCTGTTTTTTGATGAGCATAAGAACGACACGTTAAAGGCATTGCTGATCATACCGGTTTCAAAGACGCAGCTTTATTTTTCCAAAGTGGCCGTTGTAATTCTAATGTCGATCTTATCGGTTGCTGCTTTACACAAACAAAGTTATTGAAAGTGAGGAAAATTTTATGAGTGAATATGTGATTGAGACAAAACAGCTGACAAAGGTGTACGGCGATCAAACTGCTGTCAATGCTGTCAATCTCCATGTAAAGAGGGGCCAGATTTATGGTCTGCTTGGACGTAATGGGGCCGGGAAAACTACGATTATGAAAATGATCCTGGGATTGACGCCGATCACGTCCGGCGAAGCAGATATATTTGGTAAAAACATTAAGGGTCAGGAAAAGCGGGTATATCCCCGTATTGGCGCAATTATTGAAACACCGGGGTTTTATCCGAATCTGACAGGAACAGAAAATTTGGAAATTTTTGCGAGGCTCCGTGGCACAGCGGCACCCAATGCTGTAAAGAATGCCCTGGAGGTTGTCGGTCTGCCCTATAAGGATAAAAAGCTGTTTGGTAAGTATTCCCTTGGGATGAAGCAGCGCCTGGGCATTGCCAACGCTATTTTGCACGATCCGGAATTGCTGATTCTGGACGAGCCGACAAATGGCCTTGACCCTATTGGTATTGCTGAGGTCAGGGATTTTATTAAAGATTTGAGTGTTGAGCGTGGGAAAACGATCCTGATATCCAGTCACATTCTTTCGGAAATCCAGTTACTGGCGGATGATATCGGTATCATTGATCATGGAGTTCTTTTGGAAGAAAGCAGTATGAGCGAGTTAGAGAAGAAAAATAGTAAGTATATCTTCCTGCAGGTTTCGGACGTTTCCAAAGCAGCCCTGATTCTGGAACATCAATTTCAGTTGAAAAATTATTCTGTGCAGGACGATCATACCCTGCGTCTTTATGATACCTCTTTGGATATGGGGGCAGTCAATAAAGAACTTGTGATGCAGGATATAACTGTTATCAGTTCCGGGCTTTGCAATGATACACTGGTGGATTATTTTAAAAGGATTACAGGAGGTGAAGGGATTGGTTGATTTGGTTATTGAAGAATTTATTAAATTGAAGAGGAAAAAGATTACCATATGCACAGCTTTAGCTGCATGTATGTTTCCGATACCGGTTGCGCTTATAGTTATTGCTAACTCATATGATATGAAAAATATTTTTGCAATGATGGTTCAGTTAGGTGATTGCTTTATGATGCCGCTTATGTTGGGGATGTTTGCGATGATTTTTTTCTATATGGAGCAGGATTTCGACACTATGAAAAATATGCGCTTGATTCCTGTATCAATGGGGAAATGGCTGTGTGCCAAATTGATAGTTATTGCACTTGTATCTGTACTTTATTCCATTGTGTCAATTTTTGCGTCCTTTTTGATCGGTCTGGCAGTAAAGGATATTTCTGGGATATGGAGTAATTTTATCATTCATATGTTGATTGGATTTTTAATGTGTGCAGCCTTATTACCAATAATTGCTTTGATCATAAATCAGAAAAATAATTATATCGTAACAGGAATAGTTGTTTTTATATTTGTCATATTTAATTTTATTTTTATTATGTCTATTACAAAAATTCCGGTTTGGGCGCTTCCCTTTTTACCGATTGCGGCAGTATATAGATTTTTACTGCCATATACCGCAGTTAAAATGACAATTTATCTGGAAGAAATAGCTCTTTCTGGGTTGCAGTTTGTTGGAGTTATGTTTTGCTCGGTATTTATTTCGGTTATTTTCATAATTTATGGTTTTCATAAAAAGTATAGTAGGTGATAAAACGATGTATCTGTTGGCTGAATTTCAAAAAATAAAAAGAAATAATACGATTTTTATTGTGATTGTTGCTACATTCTTTATTAACTTGATGTCTGTATTTCAAACAAACTATGATGGTACGTTCTCATTAAGAGAATATGCAGATGTCTTGCTTTGGAACCATTCATGTTTTTTATATCCGGTTATGATTACTTTAATATGCGGATACTTAATTGATTTGGAATATAAAAACAATACATTAAAAAACATATATTTAGCAGCTATAAATTCACGGACATTGATTTGTGCAAAGCTGTTTGTTGGTTTTTGTTTTTTATTGATCATAGCAATATTAGAATTTATTTGCTCCACTATAGGGGTAATTTGCTGCCACATTGAGGTGTCTGGAGAATCGGTTGGGTATTTTTTTGTTCAACAGATTGTGTTTGCTGTTTGTAGCTTTATTTCTGTCTTGCCGATTATTATTTTTGGCGCTCAAAAAGAAAATGGATATTTATTTGGAAGTCTTGTTGCAGCTTTTTTAGAAATTTGTGGTATTTTTTTAGCTCCGAGGGGACTGTGCGGCTATTATGCAATTACCGCAGGACTTGAAATACTTAATTTTAATGGTGGAATGGTGGGAGGAACTTTATTTTCAGGAAATCAGGGAGAGGTAACGCTTCTTATAACTATTGGGCTGTCTGTTTTACTGCTTTATATATTATGCCCGAAAAACAGGGATTATATGATAGAAAAATAATTATAACATGTATTATTTTGACCGCAATGTACGGGTAGTTATTGCTGATTTTGTAAGAGCTGATAGGGGATATTGAACAAAAATTATTTTTGTATTTGCTATCTGCTTGATAAAAAACAAAAAAACGAGAAATGCAATATCAAAGGCTGCTTTAGCAATAAGTTCAGTGTATCTCGCTTTTTTTCTTTATTTATCTATTTGACGATAGCGGAAAGATTACATTGAGAGTGTGAAGACTGTTGTATTTAATGGGAGGAAAAAATGTATACAGTGAAAGGCTTTGTAGGGAGTGAAGAAAAACTCAGGACATATTTTGCAGGATGTGCGTTTGAAAAAAAGCCGAGAGTGTTATTTGTAACTGATGAGGTTTTGCCGGATCATATAACCTGCTTTGAATATCTGGATAGTATCAGGCAGACAAAGAGCCATAAAGAGCCGGATGATACCCTTGAGTGCGGTAGGAGGATCGGAAGTTGGCATAGGAGCAGAGTGTCATGTAATAAAAAAGATAGGAGCTTCCGTTTGTGCGGATGTCCCTATCTTCCATAAGGCTGCGGAGGAACTCACGGTAGATGCGGCACCGTGGGTAGTCCACAATTTG
>VSOA01000138.1 GCA_009774585.1 Lachnospiraceae bacterium | reverse complement strand
GGGCTAAGGTGGTCAAGGCAAAAAAGGAGACGGATATGTCTTTTCTAACAGAACTTAGAACAAGCAGTATCAGGCAAAAGAAATCTCTTGTGTTTTTTATCACGTTTGCCGTCTTTTGCTTCTCGTCCATGATGCAGATGTCATTTTCTATGGATGAACTGGCAAGCGTTATGATGTCTGTTATGATTATGGCTATTGGTATTACATTGGCGTGCGTTACGCTTTTGATTGCAACGACGTCTGTGATGAAGGCAAACGCCAAGACGATCACGATGATGAAGGTATTCGGCTATGGAGCAAAAGAGTGTGCTGGAGCGGTTCTGGGAGGGTATAGACCGTGGGCTTATATCGGATTTGGAATAGGAACTGTTTACCAATTCGGACTTCTGAAGATAGCGGTGGAAATTATTTTCGCTGATATGGAAGGCGTTCCGGATTATGGGTTCGACGTCCCGGCGTTTATCTGCGCATTGGTGGTATTTGTTCTGCTCTATGAAGGAATCATGCGGGTGTACGGGAAGAAGATGGAGAAGCTCTCCGTGAAGGAGATTATGCTGGATTAAGTCGAAAAATCATAGATAGTATTTGAATCCGTACGTTCAAAGTGGTATGATAAAGCGATAAATAACCGCAGGCTGTGAAGACTGGCAGTGTGAAAAGACAGCTTGCTGCAGGAGAAAGAGTCATGTCACATAAGATGAAGTTAATAAACGCTCTGAAAGCAGCGTTCCCGCATACGATTCCGATTTTTGCAGGATTTTGGTTTCTGGGAATGACATATGGGATTTATATGAATGTATCGGGATTCAGTTTCTGGTATCCGATGCTTATGAGTTTGACGATTTTTGCAGGTTCTATGGAATTTGTGACGGTCAGTCTGCTGTTGGGTGCTTTTGATCCTTTGCAGGCGCTTGCGATGACGCTGATGATTAATGCAAGACATCTTTTCTACGGAATCTCCATGTTAGAGAAGTATCGCGGGAACGGTTTGAAGGATATTTATCTGATTTTCGGTATGTGCGACGAGAGCTTTTCCATCAATTATACGGCAGAGATACCAGTGGGAGTGGATAAGGGATGGTTTATGTTCTTTGTCACGCTCCTGAATCATTTCTATTGGGTTTTCGGGGCGACTCTGGGCGGCATTTTCGGGTCCTTGATTCACTTCAATACGGAAGGGCTCGATTTTGTCATGACGGCGATGTTTGTCGTGATATTCATGGAACAGTGGATGAAGGAGAAGAACCATGCGAGCGCGTATGCCGGAATCGTGATTTCTTTGTTGTGTCTGCTTGCTTTTGGTGCGGAGAACTTTATGATTCCGGCGATGACAGGGATTCTGGGAGTGTTGACGCTTCTTAGGAATCCTCTGCAGGCGGAGTTAAAAAAGGCGGAAGAATGATGATAACTACACAGCAGTTGATTACAATCGGTATGGTGATTATAGGGACGGTGCTGACGCGCTTTATCCCTTTTCTTGTTTTTCCGGCAGGGAAAACGACGCCGCAATATATACAGTATCTCGGCAAGGTTCTTCCGGCGGCAGTATTTGGGCTGTTGGTGGTTTACTGTCTGAAAAATGTTAGTCTGCTTGCCGGAAGTCACGGTATTCCGGAGATGATCGGCATTGCAGTGGTGGTCGGGCTGCATTTGTGGAAGAGACAGATGCTCTTATCTATAGCGGGTGGAACGATTTGCTATATGCTGCTTGTTCAGACGGTGTTTTGATCGGGCAGATTAGCAGAGAAGAATAGGTGTGCAATAAGTGCTTTATGATAAACTTACATTATTTTATGTCATAGAAAATATGACATGCAGATGTCATGTTATGTATGTTATGATTGGAAAAGAAGTCAATCATGATACAGGGTAAAAGGAGGAAAACGGGTATGGGAAGACCTACATCAAAGGTGGATTTATTGAACGCATCGACAGCAGGTTATGAGGAAATGAATAAGTTTATCGCATCTATGACAGAAAAAGAGCTGGCAACGCCCTTTGCATTTGACGAGAAGAAGAAAGAGGCGCATTGGAAGCGGGACAAGAATTTGCGGGATGTGCTGGTACATTTGTATGAATGGCATCAGCTTCTGATAGGCTGGATTGCAGCAAACAGGAACGGAGAGGAACAGCCTTTTCTTCCGAAACCGTACACATGGAGAACCTATGGCATGATGAATGAGTTTTTCTGGAAAAAGCATCAGAATACATCCTTGGAGGACGCAAAGGAAATGCTGGCCAAGTCTCATGAACAGGTTATGGAACTGGCGGAAAGCTTTACGAATGAAGAATTGTTCTCTAAAGGAGTTTATAAGTGGGTCGGCACCAGTACGCTTGGTTCCTATTTCGTTTCCAACCTATCAAGCCACTATAACTGGGCGCTTAAGAAACTGAAAGCGCATAGGAAAAACTGTAAAGCAGAAGGAAACCAGAGTGAAAAGCATGTGCAGGAATGAGGATTTATATGATTATACCTGAAAAAATAAGCAGTTTAATTTCAGACAAAACATATCAGACGGATGAAATTGGGATGTCTCAATCATCGATTCTTATTTTTGATGAAAAAGTGTTAAAAATCGGGACACATAGCGAGGAATCGGACAATGAATGCCGCATGATGAAATATCTGTACGGAAAACTTCCGGTTCCGGTCATATATGCCTATGAAACAGCGGATGGTAAATCGTATCTTTTAATGAGTAAATGCGAGGGACGGATGGCTTGTGACGATGAGTATATGCACCATCCGTCAGTACAGTGCAGAATGTTGGCGGACGGCTTAAAGAAGTTATGGAGCATCGATATTTCGGATTCCCCTTCGAATATGAGTCTGCCTTGCAAATTAAAGCAGGCAGAATACAATGTGTTAAACGGTCTGGTCGATCTTAATAATGTGGAACCGGATACGTTCGGAGAGGGAGGATTTAAAGACCAGGAGGATTTACTGAGGTGGCTGTATCAGAACATGCCGGAGGAGGAACCGGTTTTATCCCACGGAGACTTCTGTCTGCCGAATGTATTCGGCATGAAAGAACGGGTATCCGGATATATCGATTTAGGCAAGATGGGAATTGCAGACAAGTGGTGTGATATTGCACTCTGCTATCGCAGCATGTCGCATAATTACAGTGGCAGATACCATGGGCGCTCTTATACCGATTTTGACGATCTGCTTCTGTTTCGCGAACTGGGAATAGAGCCTGATTGGGAGAAAATACGGTACTATATTTTGTTAGATGAATTATTCTGATACTTCAAATTTCTTCTGGAAGTTACTTTCAAATGCCATTTGGTAAACTGAATTTAGTTTATACTTGCAATGAAAAACAGAATGTGTTATAATCTTTTCAAGCAAAGAACTAATCTAAGATTCTTATGATATCTTAACGGATTTGTTCAAAATCCGTATCTGTGCAGAGTGATCTCTGCGTGAACTCCTTGCTTACAACTTTATAATTGCAGGGAGGAATGGAAGCGGTTATAGCAGTCGTGTCCTCCCGGTCTGACAAGAAAGAGAGGATACGTTATGGAAAAGAAAACAGAGGAATGGGTACACGAAGCGGTTGATAACTGTCGAATTAATTTAAGTGATTTCGCATTGTTCTTGGCAGTGATCAAAGTGAAAGAAGCTTATGAAGACGTGCTGAGTATCATACTGGATGAACCGGATTTGCGGCTTAAGGAAGTGAAAGCAGAGCAGGTGGTCTTAAATAAATCCGGTAAACGAGCCATACGGCTGGATGCATGGGCGTCAGACATGCAGGAGCGGCAGTTTGACGTGGAAATGCAGAACGATACGAAGAGCGATGACGTTCGTAAGCGTTCCAGATTTTATCAGGGAATGCTTGATACGCCGATTTTGAAATCCGGGAAGAGGACCAGATATAAGCATTTGCCTTCAACAACGATTATTTTCATAACACAGGAAGATATCTTTGGAAAAGATTTGGCAATGTATACATTTAGTGAACAGTGTGAAGAAGTACCGGATTTGCCGTTGGAGGACGGTACGAGTAAGATTTTCCTTAACATGACGAGCCGGAACGGGCGTCCGGAATTGGTCAGTCTGCTGCAGTATATGAGATGCACGACGCTAAACAATGAGAATATTACAGTGAAAGACAAGAGGATTCTGGATTTGGACCGGATTGTGGGAGAAGTAAAGCAATCTGAGGAATGGGAGGTTGTGAAGATGAGTATTCTTGACATTGGATATGAGCAGGGGAAAGAGTTAGGAATAAGAGAAGGAAGAAAAGAAGGAAAGGATCAGATGATGATTAGAAATGTTGAGTCGGCAATGAAAAATTTTGGCATTGATTTACGGAAAGCCTGCGAGGGTCTTGGGGTATCCGTGGAGGAATACGAAGAGGCAAAGAGGCAGTGCGAAGTGCGAAAGTAATTTTTACAATTAATTGTACTTTTTTTTATACAATGCTTGCGCTTAGATTATTTTTATGATATATACAAAACATATCTATAAAATGCTATGAAGGAGACTCACCTTGCGGGAAGCGACAGGAATACGGCGTCACCGACTGAGAGCGCTGTTTGTGAAAGGCAGGGAACGGGAACACTCCGGAGCAGATTGTCTGAACCTTCCGGCTAGGACAATACGTTGCACGCGTTAAGTGTTAAGAGTGGGTAAGGCGAGGAAACACCTTGTCAGAGGTGTTGGCTTATCAATGCGGGTGGTACCGCGGATAATCATAACTATCCGTCCCGGAATGCAGAAATGTGTTCCGGGACTTTTTGCGCGATTAAGCAGAGTCATAAGACTTCCGGAACAGGAGCCATGCTTGCATGAGCGAAAGAGGCGGAAGTTTTATGACGAGCAACGCGAACGAGGAATACGAAGTATTCCGAGTCTGCTTAATCGGAAGGATGAATAAATTTACTCCGTAAATTAATTCGGTCATAAGACTTCCGGAACAGGAGCCATGCTTGCATGGGCGAAAGAGTCGGAAGCAGAGTCCCGGCAGCACGGTTACAGGCAACAGACGAAGGAGGGCAACGCAGAAATGGAGAAAACAATGACTAATATCTACAGAGACCAAAACTTACAACAGATCAGTGAAGATGACATCGGTAAAGAGATTCGCGTCGCGGGTTGGATTGAGAATATCAGAGACCACGGTGGCGTATCATTTGTGGATCTTCGTGATATGTACGGTGTATTACAGGTTGTTATGCGCGATACCACGCTTCTTGACGGATTGTCCAGAGAGATGAGCGTATCAATTGAAGGTCTGATTGAGCACAGGGACGAAGAGACGTATAATCCGCGCATTCCTACCGGGACGATTGAACTGGAAGCACGCAAGGTTGATGTGCTCGGAAGAGTCTACAAGCAGCTTCCTTTTGAGATTATGACATCCAAAGAGACGAGAGAAGATGTTCGGTTGAAATACCGATATCTTGATTTGCGTAATCAGAAAGTGAAAGACAATATTATCTTCCGTTCTAAAGTGATTGCTTATCTGAGGGAGAAAATGACGGAAATGGGCTTTCTGGAGATACAGACGCCGATTCTGTGCGCTTCTTCACCGGAAGGCGCGAGGGACTACATTGTTCCTTCCAGAAAATATAAAGGTAAATTTTATGCGCTGCCTCAGGCACCGCAGCAATATAAACAACTTTTGATGGTGTCCGGATTTGATAAATATTTCCAGATTGCGCCATGCTTCAGGGATGAGGATGCCCGAGCGGACCGTTCACCGGGCGAATTCTATCAGTTGGATTTCGAGATGAGTTTTGCTACGCAGGAAGATGTATTCCGGGTGGGAGAGGAAGTGCTTTCGGCCACTTTTGAGAAATTTGCACCGGAAGGTTATACAGTTACTAAGGCGCCCTATCCGGTTATCAGCTACAGACAGGCAATGCTGGAATTTGGTACGGACAAACCGGATTTACGTAATCCGCTTCGTATTATTGACCTGACGGATTTTTTCCAAGCATGTATGTTCAAACCCTTCCATAATAGGACAGTCCGGGCCATCAAAGTGCACGCGGAAATGTCCAAGGGATTCCATGAGAAATTGTTGAAGTTTGCCACTGATATGGGGATGGGCGGACTCGGCTATCTGGAAGTGGCAGAGGATTTGAGTTACAAGGGACCGATTGATAAGTTCATTCCGGAGGAAAAGAAGAAAGAGCTTGCAGAACTTTCGCATCTTGCCGTGGGAGACACGATTTTCTTTATTGCGGATAAGGAAGAGAGGGCGGCATACTATGCGGGACAGCTTCGAACGGAACTTGGAGAGAAACTGGATTTACTGGAAAAGAACGCGTATCGCTTCTGTTATGTCAATGATTTTCCGATGTTTGAGATTGATCCTGACACGAAGCAGATCGGTTTCACACACAATCCTTTTTCCATGCCGCAGGGAGGTTTAGAGGCGCTTAATACGATGAACCCATTGGAGATTCTGGCTTATCAGTACGATATCGTATGCAACGGCGTAGAACTTTCTTCCGGTGCGGTCCGCAATCATGATATGGATATCATGGTCAAGGCGTTTGAAATAGCGGGTTATGATGAGGAAACGTTGAAAAGTAAATTTGGTGCGCTCTACAATGCATTTCAATTTGGCGCTCCTCCGCATGCAGGCATGGCGCCGGGTGTGGACAGAATGATTATGCTTCTTAGAAACGAGGAGAATATCAGGGAAGTTATCGCTTTTCCGATGAGCGGCTCGGCACAGGATTTGATGTGCGGCGCACCAAGCGACGTGACGGAGCAGCAGCTTCGCGAAGTGCATATTAAGATACGGCAGTAAAATACGGAATGTCAGAGAATGGTCATATACTGCGTGGATTTACGAGCCGCATAGCGGTGTGTCCGAAGACGTGACCGGAACAGAAAGGATTCAGAAAATGGCAAATATTATCAGTGACGAGACAATTGAATATGTCGGTATTCTGGCCAAACTGGAGTTGTCCGACGAGGAGAAGAAACAGGCGAAGTCGGATATGGGCAGGATGCTGGACTATATTGACAAGCTGGGCGAATTGGACACTACGGGAGTAGAACCGATGTCCCATGTATTTCCGGTACAGAATGTGTTCCGTGAGGACGTGGTGACTAACAGTGACACAAGGGAAGAGTTATTGGCGAATGCGCCGGAACAAAAGGACGGAATGTTTATGGTGCCGAGGACATTTGAAGCGTGAGGTCCGGTTGAATCGGAACATGTAAGAAGAAGTCAGAGGAAAGGAGACAGACTCCACATGAATATCACTAAGTTGACGGCGACAGAACTTTCTGCCGCGATTAGAGAAGGAAAAGCGACCGCTGTGGAAGCGGCGGAGATTATGCTTGCCCGGATAGAACAACAAGAGCAAATTTTTAACTGCTATGTGACGGTAGACAGTGAAGGCGCGCTCAGACAGGCAAAAGAGGTGCAGGCCAAGATTGAGGCGGGAGAATTGACAGGACCTTTAGCCGGTGTGCCGATGGCAGTCAAGGACAACATGTGTACAGCGGGACTGCTTACGACATGCTCGTCCAAGATACTTGGTAATTTCGTCCCGACCTACACGGCGGAAGCGGTGTTACAGCTTAAGAAGGCGGGAGCCGTAATTCTTGGCAAGACAAATATGGATGAGTTTGCCATGGGCTCCACGACGGAGACTTCTGCATATGGAGTGACCAGAAATCCTTGGAATACGGAGCATGTGCCGGGAGGTTCCTCCGGAGGATCTGCGGCGGCGGTGGCGGCGGGCGAGTGTTTCTGTGCGCTCGGTTCCGATACAGGCGGTTCCATCAGACAGCCGGCGTCTTATTGCGGCGTAACAGGCATGAAGCCGACTTACGGCACGGTTTCGCGTTACGGTTTGATTGCCTATGGTTCTTCACTGGATCAGATTGGACCTTTGGGAAGGGATGTGATGGATTGCGCTGCAGTGCTTGAGGCAATCGCTTCTCACGACACGAAGGATTCCACTTCCCTAGAAAGACGGGATACGGATTTTACTTCCGCATTGACAGAAGATGTGAGAGGAATGCGAATTGGCATCCCTAACGACTACTTTGGAGACGGGCTTGACGCAGAGGTCAGGGAGGCTGTACTAAAAGCGGCAAAAGAGTTGGAAACGAAAGGTGCTATTGTAGAGCATTTCGATTTGAGTCTGGTGGAGTATGCGATTCCGGCTTATTATACCATTGCGGCGGCGGAGGCAAGTTCTAATCTGGAGCGCTTCGACGGCATCAAATACGGTTATCGTACGCAAGACTATGCCGGTCTTCATAATATGTACAAGAAATCCCGTTCTGAAGGATTCGGTGAGGAAGTAAAAAGGCGTATTATGCTAGGTTCTTTCGTGTTAAGTTCCGGCTACTATGATGCTTATTATCTGAAGGCGCTGCGCGTGAAAGCGCTGATTAAGAAAGCTTTTGACGAAGCGTTTGCGAAGTATGATGTGATACTGGGACCGGTAGCGCCTACAACGGCTCCTAAGCTGGGCGCAAGTTTGTCCGACCCGATTAAAATGTATCTGGGCGATATCTACACTATTGCCGTGAATCTTGCGGGATTACCGGGAATCAGCCTTCCCTGCGGCAAAGACAAGAACGGACTACCCATCGGATTGCAGTTGATCGGGGATTGTTTTCAAGAGAAAAAATTGATTCAGACTGCGTACACCTATGAGAAAATTAGAGGTGCCTTCCGGTTGGATGAAGAGAGTATGAAAGCGGAGGAAACCGTGCAAAACTGCAGCGGAAGCAGTCAGGCGTCAGGCAGTCATCACATGGAACGGGAGGAACAGTGTCATGAGTAAGAATTACGAGACGGTCATCGGATTGGAAGTACATGTGGAACTTGCCACGAAGACGAAAATCTTCTGCGGTTGTTCCACGGCTTTCGGCGCGGAACCGAATACGCAGACCTGTCCGGTATGCACCGGCATGCCGGGGTCTCTCCCGGTGCTTAACAAGCAGGTATTGGAGTATGCCATTGCGGTGGGACTGGCGACGAACTGTGCGATTACACGCTATGCGAAGTTTGACAGAAAAAATTATTTTTATCCGGATAATCCGCAGAATTACCAGATTTCCCAGCTTTATCTGCCAATCTGCAGAAACGGCGGTGTGGAGATTGAGACAAAGGAAGGCGGCAGGAAAACCATAGGCATCCACGAAATTCATATGGAAGAAGATGCGGGCAAGCTGATTCATGACGAGTGGGAGGACTGTTCGCTCGTGGATTATAACCGTTCCGGCGTGCCGCTGATTGAAATCGTGTCCGAACCGGATATGCGAAATGCGGAGGAAGTCATTGCATATCTTGAGAAACTGCGTCTGCTTATTCAGTATCTGGGCGCATCGGACTGTAAATTACAAGAAGGTTCGATGCGTGCCGACGTCAATTTGTCTGTAAGGGAAGTCGGGGCAGCGGAGTTCGGTACGAGAACCGAGATGAAAAATCTAAACTCTTTTAAAGCGATTTCCAGAGCCATTGCAGGTGAAACGGAACGGCAGATAGATTTGCTTGAGTCGGGTGAAAAAGTCATACAGGAGACGAGAAGATGGGACGATGCGAAGGGCGAGTCCTATGCAATGCGAAGCAAGGAGGATGCGCAGGATTACCGCTATTTCCCGGATCCGGATCTTACGCCGATCGTTGTGAGCGATGAGATGCTGGAACAGATTAGAGAGAAGCAGCCGGAATTTCGCACGGAGAAGATGAAACGCTACAAAG
>VSOA01000137.1 GCA_009774585.1 Lachnospiraceae bacterium | reverse complement strand
CCTATAAATGGGGACATCCGGCAATCGCTATTACGGACCACGGAGTGGTTCAGTCTTTTCCGGACGCAAACCACGTGTGGGAGGATTTGTGGAAAGCCGAGAAGAATAAGCGCAAGGAATCGGGAGAAGCCGACCCGGATAAGCAGGATTTCTTTAAAGTAATCTATGGGGTAGAGGCATATCTTGTAGATGATCTTCATGAAATTGCAACCAATGATAAGGGACAGAATTTCAAGCAGGATTTTGTCGTTTTCGATATTGAGACGACGGGATTTTCTCCTGTGGAAAACCGGATTATAGAGATTGGTGCAGTGAAAGTCTGTGACGGTAAGATTGTGGATCACTTTTCGACGTTCGTGAATCCGGAAGTGCCGATTCCTTTTGAAATAGAGAAATTGACGAGTATCAGGGACGATATGGTAGTGGACGCGGAGAAGATTGAGAGCGTTCTGCCTGAGTTTCTGCAGTTTAGCGAAGGCTGTATGCTCGTGGCACACAATGCCGGATTCGACATGAGTTTTATCATGGAGAATTGTGACAGACTGGAGATGAAACATGACTTTACCTATATAGATACCGTGGGAATGGCAAGAGTTATGCTGCCAACGCAGGCGAAGCATACGCTGGATGCAGTGGCGAAGACGCTTGGCGTGTCGCTTTTGAACCATCATCGTGCGGTGGACGATGCGGAGGCTACCGCGGAGATTTTTGTGAAACTGATCGCCATGATGGAGAAAGATGGCATCACAACGCTTTCACAGATTAACGAGAAAGGCAAGGCGAGTCCGGATATTATCAAAAGACTGCCGACTTATCACGCTATCATTCTGGCCAAAAATAATACCGGACGCATGAATCTGTATCGTTTGATTTCTATGTCCCATCTTACTTATTTTGCCAGAAGACCGCGCATTCCTAAGAGTATCTTAAATCAGTACCGGGAAGGATTGATCATAGGAAGCGCCTGTGAGGCGGGAGAATTGTACCGTGCGCTCCTAGACGGTAAGCCGGATACGGAAATTGCGCGTTTGGTGGACTACTATGACTATCTGGAGATACAGCCGTTGGGAAACAATCAGTTTATGATTGCATCCGACAGAATACAGAATGTGAATTCCGTGGAAGATATTATGGAGATTAACCGCAAAATCGTGCGGTTAGGAGAGCAGTTCCACAAACCGGTGGCGGCGACCTGCGACGTTCACTTCTTAAATCCGGAAGATGAAATATACCGTCGTATTATCATGGCAGGACAGGGCTTTCCCGATGCGGATAATCAGGCGCCGCTCTATCTGAGAACGACGGAGGAGATGTTGGAGGAATTTGCTTATCTGGGAAGCGATAAGGCGGAGGAAGTGGTGATTACCAACACGAATCTGATTGCGGATATGATAGAGTCTATGTCGCCTGTGCGCCCGGATAAATGCCCGCCTGTCATTGAGGATAGCGACAGGCAGCTTACGGAAATCTGCTATAACAGAGCGCATGAGCTGTACGGGGAGACACTGCCTAAGATTGTGGAGGACCGTCTGGAGAAAGAACTGCATTCCATCATTTCTAACGGTTTTGCCGTGATGTATATCATTGCCCAGAAGCTGGTGTGGAAGTCGGTTGAGGACGGTTATCTGGTAGGATCGCGTGGTTCCGTAGGCAGTTCTTTTGTGGCAAATATGGCGGGAATCACGGAAGTAAATTCATTAAGTCCTCATTATTTGTGTCCGAAATGCCATTATTATGATTTTGATTCTGAGGAGGTTAAGGCTTATGGAGGCGGCGCCGGGTGCGATATGCCGGATAAGAACTGTCCGGTCTGCGGTGAACCGCTAAGTAAAGAGGGATTTGATATTCCTTTCGAGACATTCCTTGGATTTAAAGGAGATAAAGAGCCGGATATTGACTTGAATTTTTCAGGAGAATATCAGAGCAAGGCGCATAAATACACAGAGGTGATTTTCGGAAACGGACAGACGTACCGGGCGGGTACGATCGGCACATTGGCTGATAAGACGGCGTTCGGATATGTGAAGAACTATTATGAAGAGCGGGGCAGACATAAGCGTGTCTGTGAAATCAACCGTATTGTCACGGGATGTACCGGTATCCGCAGGAGTACAGGACAGCATCCCGGCGGTATCGTCGTACTGCCGGTAGGAGAGGACATTAATTCTTTTACGCCGGTACAGCATCCGGCGAACGATATGACGACGGATATTGTTACGACGCATTTTGACTATCACTCTATTGACCATAACCTGTTGAAACTTGATATTCTGGGGCATGATGATCCTACTATGATTCGTATGCTGCAGGATATGACGGGAATCGATCCCGTTACCATTCCGTTAGACGACAAGGGCGTGATGTCGCTGTTTCAGTCTACGGAGGCGCTTGGAATCACACCGGATCAGATTGGCGGATGTAAGCTTGGCTGTCTCGGCATACCGGAGTTTGGCACGGAGTTCGTTATCCAGATGGTTATCGATGCGAAACCGAAGTGCTTTACCGATTTGGTGCGTATTTCAGGGTTGTCCCACGGGACGGATGTGTGGCTTGGCAATGCGCAGACGTTGATCGAGGAGGGCAAAGCAACGATTTCCACGGCAATCTGCTGTCGAGACGATATTATGATCTATCTGATGCAGAAAGGAGTGGAGCCATCCCTTTCTTTTACGATTATGGAGAGTGTGCGTAAGGGAAAAGGATTAAAGGACGAATGGATTACGGCGATGACAGACAACGGAGTGCCGGACTGGTATATCGGCTCTTGTAAGAAGATTAAGTATATGTTCCCGAAAGCCCATGCGGCGGCGTACGTCATGATGGCGTGGCGTATTGCTTACTGCAAGATTAACTATCCGCTTGCTTATTACGCGGCATATTTCAGTATCCGTGCATCAGCTTTTTCCTATGAAATCATGTGTCAGGGGCAGGAACATCTGGAAGGTGTGATGGCGGATTATAAGCGCAGAAGCGATGAACTTTCCAAGAAGGAGCAGGACAGCTATAAGGATATGAAGATTGTGCAGGAGATGTATGCCAGAGGCTTTGAGTTTGTTCCCATTGATATTTTTTCGGCGCAATCCAGATTGTTCCAGATTGTAGACGGTAAGCTGATGCCTTCACTTAGCAGTATAGACGGTCTGGGTGAGAAGGCGGCGGACGCCATTGTGGAGGCGGCGAAAGACGGACCGTTCCTTAGTAAAGATGATTTCAGACAACGCACCAAGGCGTCCAAAACAGTCGTGGATCTGATGAGTGAACTGGGACTTCTGGGGAATCTTCCGGAATCCAATCAGATTAGTTTGTTTGATTTTGTGAGTTGAGTTATGGTAAGATGAATATATCTGAAAGAGGGAGGGCAATAGTGTGAAAAATCCATATGCGGAAGATTGTTTCACTGTCTGAACAAGTTCAGACGCAAATTTGTGCTTGCACCCAAATTCGCAGGCAGAGCAAGAATGGGGGATTAATATGAGGAAGATTATTACGATCGGCAGAGAATTTGGCGCCGGAGGCGGGGAAATCGGTAAGAAGGCAGCGCAAGAACTCGGTATAGAATATTACGACAAGGATATTATCTTCAAGACGGTCATTGCCGGTAAAACATTGAGTCCGGAGCAGGTCCGTAAATGGGACGAGCGCGTCCCTAAGACTTTCGGTTTTGCACAGAGCCTGTTTGATTTCTATAACAAACCTTTGGACGAAGAACTCTGGCAGGCGCAGAGGGATGCGATCCGCGAACTGGCGAATAAGGAGAGTTGTGTGATTGTCGGGAGAAACGGCGATTATATTCTGAAGGAATTTGACCATTGCTTGAACGTATTTATTCATGCCGGTTTCCAGTGGCGTGTGAAGCGTATGACAGCTATGATGGATCAGATTCCGGCGAGTCAGGTGGCAAACGACGTCAAGGCGGTAGATAAAGCAAGGAAGAGATATTGCGAACATTATACACACTGTACTTATGGTGATGCGCGCAACTTTGATTTGACTTTAAATACGGAGAAACTCGGAATTGATAAGGTGGTAGAGTTGATTTTGCAGGCAGCGGCAGATATTTGAAATAAATGAAATAATGCTTATAAATGTCGTGGCGGCAAACTGTAATAACTGGATTGTATGTTTGTATACAATTTTCTTGACAAGGGATGACAAAATCCATATACTATGGAATAGGCATCAAGGACGGTGTAACAGACAGATTTTACACCGTCTTTCATGTTAATATGGCATTTGCCAGAGAAAAGGAGAGGATATTATGAAGAAATTATTAGCGGCACTCCTCATCGGATGCATGGCGTTCAGTATGGCTGCATGCGGGTCCGATAATGGAGCAGGACAGACAAATGAGAGCGCAGGTACGGCTGAAGCAGAAAACACTGCGGCAGATACTGGTTCTGCAGGAGATAAGGTTTGGGTTGTTGCTACGGATACCGTGTTCCGTCCTTTTGAATTTACCAACGAGAATGGTGAGTTTGTGGGAATCGATGTGGATATTCTTGCAGCAATCGCAGAGGATCAGGGGTTTCAGTATGAACTGAAGAGTCTCGGCTGGGATGCGGCAGTGGCAGCAGTGCAGTCAGGTCAGGCTGATGCAATCATTGCGGGAGCAACGATTAAGCAGGAGCGTATTGATTCCGGGTGGATGTTCTCCGACGGATATTATAACGCGACACAGACATTTGTACTTGCAGAGGGCAGTGATATCAAGGGATATGAGGATCTGGAAGGCAAGAACGTGGCTGTCAAGAACGGTACGGCGGGCATGGATTTCGCTAACAGCTTAAAAGACGAGTACGGCTTCACAACATCTGTATTCGAAGATTCACCGACCATGTATCAGGATGTTATCTTAGGAAACTCCGTGGCGTGTGTTGAGGATACGCCGATTATGGCTGACTCAATCAAAATCGGTAATCTTGCGCTGACGATTCCGGAAGGAATGGAGAGTGAAGGCGCTCCATATGGTTTCGCGATTATGAATGAGAACAATCAGGAGCTGCTCGATATGTTTAATGCAGGTCTTGCGAATATCAAGGCAAACGGTAAATATGACGAGATACTTGCCAAATATTTAGGTAATTAATTGTAATTTTCCGGGCGGCAGGCGATGCCGTCCGGGATATAGAATATGATAGGAGATATTTGCCCTATGATGATGATAATTCAGACATATGGTACGATGCTGATTAAAGCATTGGGACAAACGGTACTCTTGACGGTACTTTCACTGGTATTTGCCATGATAATCGGTATGGCTTTCGGACTGATGAACGTGGGACATAACAGGCTGCTTAATTTTATAGGTACGGTCTATGTGGATGCAGTGAGAGGTGTGCCTTTGATTGTGTTGGCGTACTTTATTTATTTTGGTATGCCGCAGGGAATCCATAGCTTAGGTTTTGCAGACTTCAGGATGGGACCGCTGCTTGCCGGAACGATTACATTGTCTATGAACTGCGGTGCGTATATGGCTGAAATCATCAGAGCAGGTATTCAGAGTGTGGACAGAGGACAGATGGAAGCGGGCAGAAGCCTCGGGCTGTCCTATGGTGCGGGCATGGCGTTGATTGTGGTGCCGCAGGCGATTCGCACGATGATTCCCTCTATTATCAATCAATTTATTATTACTTTGAAAGACAGTTCTATTTTATCCGTCATTGCCTTTCCGGAACTCGTTAACGTGGGTAAGACGATCATGGGTAATACAATGAAATGTCTGGAGACATGGGCGATTATCGGTGCGATGTATATGGCTGTAATCATTACGCTCAGTAAGGTATCAAAGAAGATAGAGAGGAGAGTAAACCGTGGCAGATAGTAACAAGCTTGACAGCAGCGTTTCCGATCAGAATAAAATTGTTGTGCGAAATCTGAAGAAGAGTTTCGGTTCACTGGAAGTACTCAAGGACATTAATATGGAAGTGAGCGAAGGTGAAGTGGTGGTATTAATCGGACCTTCCGGCAGCGGTAAGTCTACATTCTTAAGATGCCTGAACCAGTTGGAAAAGGTGACCTCCGGACAGATTATCATAGACAGTCATGATGTGACTGATAAGCATACGGATATTAACAAAGTACGTGAGAATATAGGTATGGTTTTCCAGCATTTTAATCTGTTTAATCATCTGACTGTGTTAAAGAATATGACACTCGCACCGGTACACCTTAAGATATTGTCCAAGACAGAGGCTAAGGATAAGGCGCTTCAGTTGTTAGAGCGCGTTGGACTTGCCGACAAAGCGGAGGCATATCCGAGTCAGTTGTCAGGCGGACAGAAGCAGCGTGTGGCGATAGCGAGAGCGCTTGAAATGAACCCGGATATTATGCTCTTCGACGAACCGACCAGTGCCCTTGATCCGGAGATGGTAGGTGAAGTACTGGCTGTCATGAAAGAACTTGCCAGAGAAGGTATGACAATGGTAGTCGTTACGCACGAGATTGGCTTTGCGCGTGAGGTAGGAAGCCGCGTGGTATTTATGGAGGGCGGCTATATTGTGGAGGAAGGTACGCCGGAAGAGGTGCTCGATCATCCGAAAGAGGCGAGAACCATAGATTTCCTCAGCAAAGTACTGTAAAGTGCGGGAAAAGGTGTTTTGGAAGAATGATGGATTTGGGCGAAAATAGGGAAGCCTTGGAAAAATTTCTGACAAAAAAATAAAAAAAGTACTTGCATTCTTATCAGAAATATAATAGAATAAGCAAGTGTCAAACAGATGGCTCGTTGGTCAAGCGGTTAAGACGCCGCCCTCTCACGGCGGAAACAGGGGTTCGATTCCCCTACGAGCTGTTGACTGTTATATACAGCCCAACCCTAAGAAGTGCTGGAGACCATGATGCGATATGGTTTGCGGCATTTTTTTATGATATAGGAAATTACGAGAAATCTCTTGCAAATGCGTCTAAAGAGTGCTACAATACGTTATGTATTAAGAATATAGACTAAGATAAAGAGTGGACTTGCGAGTCCACTCTTTTATATGAAAGAAAAAAGCTGTTGCGACGGCATCATAAGATTTGAGGAGGCGGGAATGTCAAAGAGAGAGACATATGAATCCAGAACAGAGGAATTGTTAGTTCCCATCGCAGAAAAATACGGTGTGGAAATCTATGATATAGAATATGTCAAAGAGGGAAGCGATTGGTATCTGCGTGCTTATATAGATAAACCGGAAGGCGTGAACATTATCGATTGTGAGAATGTCAGCCGCGCATTATCGGATGCGCTGGATGCGGAAGATTATATACCTGACGCCTATATATTGGAAGTCAGCAGTCCGGGACTTGGAAGAACGCTGAAGAAAGACAGACACTTAGAGAAGAGTCTTGGTAAAGATGTGGAGATTAAGACGTATAAGCCGATTGACGGCAGTAAGGAGTTTGCAGGTATACTGAAAGCATTTGATGCAGATACGGTTACGATAGAACAGGAGGGAGCAGAGAGAGTCTTTCTAAGAAAAGAGATGGCGCTCATCAGACTTGCGTTTGATTTCTGAAAGAATAGCCGAATGGATGGCATAAAATACAGAGTTAAGAAAGAAACATAGGAGGATATTGGAAAATGAATAAGGAGTTAATGGAAGCACTGGATATTTTGGAGAAAGAAAAGGAAATCAGTAAAGAAGTCCTTTTCGAAGCAATCGAAAATTCTCTGATTACGGCGTGCAAGAACCATTTTGGTAAGGCTGATAATATCAAGGTGGAAATTGACAGAGACACTTGTGATTTTCTCTGCTATGCCGAGAAGGAAGTAGTGGAAGAGGTGGAGGATGATGTGCTTCAGATTTCTCTGGAAGAAGCGCAGGAGATTTCCAAGAAGGCAAAAATCGGCGATTTGCTCCATGTAGAGATTAAGTCTAAGGAATTCGGACGTATTGCAACACAGAATGCAAAGAATGTGATTTTACAGAAGATTCGTGAGGAAGAAAGAAGCGTTATTTATAATCAGTATTATGAAAAGGAGAAAGATGTAGTGACCGGTATCGTACAGCGATATATCGGCAGAAACATTTCAATTAATCTCGGTAAGGCGGACGCTATTTTGAATGAGAGCGAGCAGGTCAGAGGTGAGAATTTCAAGCCTACTGAGAGAATTAAGGTATATATTCTGGAAGTTAAGAATACACCTAAAGGACCGAGAATTCTTGTGAGCCGTACACATCCGGAATTGGTAAAGAGATTGTTTGAGTCCGAAGTAACCGAAATCAAAGACGGAACGGTAGAGATTATGAGTATTGCCAGAGAAGCGGGCAGCAGGACTAAGATAGCGGTTCGCTCCAATAATCCGAATGTGGATGCAGTAGGTGCATGTGTCGGTATCAACGGTGCCAGAGTCAATTCTATTGTTGATGAACTGTGCGGTGAAAAGATTGATATTGTCAACTGGGATGAGAACCCCGGCAATCTGATACAGAACGCATTGTCACCAGCCAAAATTGTGGCGGTATTTGCGGATCCCGATGAGAAGACGGCGAAAGTTGTGGTGCCGGATTATCAGTTATCCCTTGCTATCGGTAAAGAGGGACAGAATGCGAGGCTGGCAGCGAGACTGACGGGATACAAAATTGATATCAAGAGTGAAACACAGGCAAAAGATGCGCCCGGCTTCCGTTATGAAGATTATGTCTACGATGATGAGTACGACGAAGAAGGCTATGATGAAGAGACATACGGTGAAGAAGAGTATGTCGAAGACGGTTATAGTGAGGAAGGGTACAGCGAAGAGGACTATAGCGGAGAAGAGGGTTATAGTGAAGAAGCTGGTGCAGAGTATGAGGAGAATCCGGGAGAGGCGTAATAATGGCGAAGAAGATACCCATGCGGCAATGTGTGGGCTGCGGTGAGATGAAGAGCAAGAAGGACATGATGCGTGTCCTGAGAACAGAGGACGGTTCCGTTATTTTAGATATGACCGGCAGGAAAAACGGCAGAGGAGCCTATTTGTGCATGAACAGGGATTGTCTGGTCAAAGCCAGAAAGAACAAAGGTTTGGAACGCTCTTTTAAAATGAATATTCCGCAGGAAGTATACGAGAATCTGGAAAAGGAGTTTGAGGAGGGCAAACATGCAGGAGAAACCGAATAGAGATCGGGTGTTATCCATGCTGGGTTTGGCTGCCCGCTCCAGAAATGTTGTCAGTGGCGGATTTGCGACAGAGGAAGCAGTTAAGAGTGGAAAGGCATATCTGGTTATCATAGCTGAGGATGCTTCGGATAACACCAGAAAGAAATATAGTAATATGTGTGGATTCTATGAAGTGCCGTACGAGTATTACAGTGTGAAAGAAGTACTCGGGCATGCCATCGGCAAGGAAGAGCGTTCCTGTCTTGCTGTGACTGATAAAGGATTTGCAGATTCGATACGGAAGCATTTATTAGATTCGAAATAGTTGGAGGTAGTGAGCATGGCGAAAATGAAAGTACATGAACTGGCAAAAGAGTTAGATAAGCAGAGCAAAGAGCTGATTACTTTTTTGCAGGATAAAGGATATGAAGTAAAAGCGGCGCAGAGTTCCATTGAAGAGGAAGCAATAGAACTGGTTCGTAAACATTTTAACGATAAGGCGGTGCAATCCGATGCAGCGGCAAAACCGGAAGTAAAGGAATCGGCGGCAGCAGCTCAAGTTAAGACGAAGGCAGATAAGGAGCCCGGAGACGACCAAGGGAAACCGGAAAGAGCCGTTGCAAAGACTGAGGGGAAGACCGGCAGAGAAGAGGTCAAATCATCGAAACCGGGAGCATCCAACGGC
>VSOA01000136.1 GCA_009774585.1 Lachnospiraceae bacterium | reverse complement strand
ATATAATAATCTGGATGTAATTAATATATTCCAAAGCGATGGTTTACATAATGTTTCCCAACAAGACTTTGACCTGATCTTATCAAATCCTCCTTACCATGCCGATTTTCATGTCCCGAAAAGTTTCATTGAAGATGGCTTTCGTCATCTGAAGTACGGCGGCAGTATGGTTATGGTCACCAAAAGATATAAATGGTATCATAATAAGTTAACATCCGTATTTGGCGGAGTTAAGGTAATAGAAGAAAACAGCTATTATATTTTTATTTCACAGAAAAGAGCGCTTCGTAAAACAACAATAAAGAACAAACAAAAGCTTTCCAAAAAATTACAACGCAAATATAGTCGGACGCAGGCATAGACAGCTTTCGGATTGTCCGCCCGAAGGTGTCCTCGCCTACAGCGCATCTATCACTCCCCGCACGCCCTGCTCCTCATAAATCTTCTTATAATATGCAACCTCGTCGCGAATCAGTTCGTCTATTACCTGCATCCCGAGAAGTTCCACCGGAGCCTTATCGTCAGTCATAACATAACTGCCTGCTTCATAGGCAGTCAGGTTATCTGAAACTGTCGCCATCATCGCCGAAAGGTTCTCATCCTCAATCTCCTCACTGTGAGACGATAAATTGTCAATCATCTGCGGATTATCGGAAGCAAATAATTCTCTGTTCGTCGTGTTTCTCACATCCACAGTATACACTTCCCCGAACACACTGCTGATGGTGTCCGCAAGATGTTCGTTGATGCTCCCTTCACCACTGCCGCGCATATTCATGTTGACCACCATCACACCGTCCTCAGTCAGATGTTCTTTCACCAGTGTAAAGAATTCTACGGAAGACATCTGGAACGGAATCGTAATGTCCTGATAAGCGTCTACCATAATTACGTCATATTGCCCCTCTATGGCGTTCAAATACGCTCTACCGTCGTAAGTAGTCACGTTAACATCTTCCGGCAGTTCGAAATACTCCCGTGCCAGCTTCGTAATCTTCTCATCAATTTCCACGCCTTCTATTTCCATATCACCATAATAATTACGGCACTGGTGAGCATATGTACCCGTTCCCATTCCGAGAATCAGTACGTTGCAGTCACCGGGTTTGTCCTGTCCGGCCATAAGCGGCGCCGCCATAGCATAATCGTAATACATCCCCGTCAGTCCTTCATTTTTCATCAGAATAGACTGCACGCCAAACAAAACATTAGTCGACAATATGACACTTCTGTCGTTTTCTTTTACTTGTAAATAATTATAAATGGACTCCCCTTCATAAGTTAAATTTGTCTCCCAAAAAGCAAAACTCCCCGAATGTCCCAGCGCACAGCACAGAAGAAAAAGTCCTGCCGACACCGTTCCTTTCACCATGCCTTTCCTGCCGCTGATAAAATACGTCAGAGCAAGCGCCAGCAATATGCCTGCAAAAATCAGAAACGTAACGGAAGTCCCTACCGCAGGGATAGATATGAAGGTCGGCACAAAAGTACCAATAATACTGCCGATCGTATTAAACGCTCCCAATGTTCCCACAACCTTACCGCTGTCCTCCAGACTCTCTACCGAATATTTAGCCAGCGAAGGCGTCACCGTTCCGAGAAGAAAAAGAGGGAAGACGAAAATAACCATGCAGGCCGCAAATGCCGCCCATATCAGGAAATTCGTATTCACCGCAAAAATCAACAACGCGGAAATTCCCAGAATAATATATTTCCCCACTACCGGAATCGCCGCAATCCAAATGGCGGCGATCAATATCCTGCCGTAAAGCTTGTCCGGATTCGGATTCTTGTCCGCACTCCGTCCGCCATAAATATTTCCCAGCGCCATGGCAATCATAATCGTCCCGATAATAATTGTCCAAACAATCTGAGAAGAACTGAAATAAGGCGCCAGAAGCCTGCTGGCGCCCAATTCTACTGCCATCACCGACATACCTGCAAAAAACTCCGTCAGGTATAAAAACAGTTTATTTTTTAATATAGGTGCTGTGTTCATCTGATACTCCTTTGTCTTATGAAATAGGCATATCTCACGCCTGTCTTCTTCCATGCGCAGAATCGCGGAGCAATTGCTGCCGAGTTAGGCATTTTAATGTCTGTTTTTTCTCATACGCAGAATCGCGAAGCGATTGCTGCCGAGATAGACATGTAAATGTCTATCTCATAGTATATACAATTTTTCCCACCTTTGCCACGAAAAACTTTATAAACTATACGCTCCCTTTCACCACCAGTATCTTATCACCTGCATTAATTTCCTCCGTCACCAGTTCATTCACTTCCTTAAGCTGTGCAATCGGCACATAATAGCGCTTGCCGATGTCCCACAATGTATCTCCCTGTCCTGCAATATAGATTACCATGCCCGGCAGTTCGCTCAATTTGTTCATATCCAGTTCTTCTACCTTCATATCAGTAATCAAATTGCTCTTCCTCACCGCGAAAACAATTACTTTAAACTGCAATGCCGCTTTCACGTCCAGTTCATCATTATCTAACATCGTCACCGTCAGCTGTTCGATACTGTAATGCAGTTTGAAAATGCTTGTCGGCGTGATGTTCTCCGCCTCAATCACATACTGGAACGGAATCACGTTTTTGGTAGAATAAATAGATTTCGTACCGTTTCCGCACAAGTACAGTGTAACCACACACAGCGTTCCGGTGATGGCAATGCCGTTCTCCACAATCGCCTGCTCTTCAATCTGGATTTCTCCCTCAGAATGAAGCAGTTGATACATCGGCATTTCCGGATTCTGTATCTTGGCATGTTCCGCAATCTTACATTTGCCGCTTCCGCTGAGCAACAGGCTCTTAAGCTGTACTTCTGTGGTCAGCGCCTCAATTTCTTTGTCTACACCATAAATATCCGACAGCACTTCCATATTTTCTTCTTCATAGAGATGGATATCCAGATCAAGTACCGGTTCCACACAGAAAACGCGTTCTTCCCCGTCAAAATCCTGACGCACTTCCACATTGCACTGCCCGAGACTGTATCGGATATCCGGAATCATATTTTCCCTGCATCCGTGACACTCGATAATTCCGCTGAAAGGCACTGTATTCTCATACCACAACGTCCTGTCATTGTCTCCCTCTCCTTCATATAGGAAAAAGGCTTTCATCTCGCCCTGAATGGAAAGTTTCTCTTCCAGCGCCTTAAATTCCACGTGGTCAAACGTAATGTGATGCCATATCGTCTGGAATACATTAGGCAGATTCCCCGATAATTCCATCTCCTCTTTTAACCGAAAAATATCTTTCTTCTGTAGAACAAGCTGCACTACCGGATAGACGCGTTTCCGATATTCAACAGGCTCGTCATGATAAATATCCACCGCCGTATCCTGCTCGATATGCTCCTCTAATTCCAGTCCGAAAGACACTACAGCCTGCGCGCTAAGCTTTCTGGAATTAATAAGCCCCACCGTTAAATCTTCTATTGTCCAGTCAGTCAATATGATATCCCCGTTTGATACCCCTTCCATATTAACTCTCTCTTCAAAAGGAATTACCGCTTCCATACTGGCACATGTTCCTTCCATGTCTGTCAGATACAGGATAGACACAACCAGCCTGCCCCGCAGATTCACGACATTTTCACCGGCGCGTATTTCCTCCATGATAATCTCGCCCTTGCTGTTTAACAGATAGCTGGCGTCGGGTTTGTTATCTGATATATTGACATCTTCTTCCAATACGACTTGCGTGCCGGCTCTGCTGCTGATCCGATCCATATGTATCTTCTTTTTTACTAATTCCACAAAAATAAACCTCCATGCGTATACTTAATATAAGTGTATGCCGCACAGAGGTTGTATATGATTTCTATTTTATGGTACAGATACATTCATATCGGCTTCTTATTTCTCTACCGGCTTCATAGATTGCGGCGTTTCATTCCCACTCCATCCATTCTAACTTTTCAGGCTCCGCACTTTGCTTTCTGTCTGCAACAATAGAGAAATCCTCCGTATACTCCCCGCTTCTGTAATCATAAATCAGGATATGATAAGGCTCTTCTATAGAAATCCAGATATCCAAATCTAAAACTGCAAAATCCCCATACATTGCTAACTGGTCATTAAACCGCCAATAATATGCGTCATCTCCCAGCATCGTAGTCACAGCATAGCAGATTCCCTCTTCCCCATTTATGGTCTTTATCCCTCTGACATAATCTAATGCATCCTGTTCCTCATTCAGTCCGGGAATATGTGTATAAATCTCCTCTTCCATTTTCGCCAGTTTCTCATAGTGATCGGCTTTCCAGTCATATACTTCCCGTCGGTCGTATTCCGGGCAGGCAAGATAAACACTATATCCTTTCGCATCGGGTATGGTAATCTCAAACTCTCTCTGTTCCTGTCCGGCAGGCAAAAACGAAAGAAAGGGCACTGTCTCCGTCGTATAAACAAGAACATTCATCGCATACTGTTCAGTATCGCTCTCCCTATAAACAACACGTTTGACCCTCTCCCCCGATACATTTACCGTACCATGAAGCGTCAGATCATCCGTCTCTTCACTGTACGTACAACTCGTAATCTGCAACGGTGCGGTAGACATCGGTCTGCCAATGACATAAACTCTTGCAAGAACTGATAAAAAACATAACAGCATCAGTCCCGTGACGATTCCGACCGTCAGTTTCAATGTTCTTGTTATCCTGCGCAGCTTCCTAAATCCGTCAATTGCCGTCTGTTCCTCGAAATTTGTTCTCGTATCCGATGCAAGATGTATTTCTTCCGCCATTTCCTCATAACAGCGGCGGCAGCCGTCACATTCCTTCAAATGCTCTTTTACAACATCCGCCCCCGTCTTACTCAATATGCCGTCGATATATCCGGGCAGCAAATCCTGAATCACTTCACAGGGATATTCTCTATTCATATGCACTCAACTCCTTTTTCATTTTCATCTTCGCCCGATAGAAAACCGTTCGGCACCAATTTTCGCTTTTCCCCACAATGTCGCCGATCTCTCTGAAAGAAAGTTCGCCCGACATGCGGTACAGAACCACTTCCCTCTCCGATTCTGATAAATGGTGGATTGCGCGGTAGAGTTCCATTTTATTCTCCTTCTGCAATACATCGCGCTCTGCATCCGCCGAGGCATCGTCTATAACATGTTCTGGCAATTCCACGAAATCTGCCCGCTTCTTTTTACGCAATTCCTGATACAGAACATGCTTGGCAATCTGACAGAGCCATACCGACAGCTTGCAGGAACCGTCGTACCGCCAAATAGACGTGACCGCCCTTAGAAAAGTCTCCTGCGTAAGCTCTTCGGACCACTGCGCATCATGGGTATGGACATATAAGAAACGATACACCAGCTTGGCGTACTGCTGATAGACCACGTCCAAGTCTATACTGTTTTTGTCGGATTCCTTCACGCCACCACCTCCTCCCATAACTATATCGCCTGCACCGCTGCTTCCTGCTTCCTTCTTACCTCTTATATCCCAGTTGATACGAATTCGTTACAACAAAATTTTCCATTCATTCAAAAAGCCACAAAACCCGTTTCAGATTTTGTGGCTATCCTATCATATGTTCTCAACTGCCCCTATTAACTCCGTTACGTCCTCTATCCCGTACCGCTGCATATATTCCTCAATCCCCTGAACCACCTCCACTGTCGTGTACGGATTGACGAAGTTCATGGCACCCACCGCCACCGCGCTTGCTCCGGCAAGCAGAAACTCTATGGCGTCTTCCGCATTGGCGATACCGCCCATACCGATAATCGGAATCTTTACTGCCTGCGCCGCCTGATAGACCATGCGCACTGCCACCGGTTTGATGGCGGGACCCGAAAGACCTCCCGTCTTATTGGCGAGTGCAAATTTTCTCTTATGAATATCGATTTTCATACCTGTAATCGTGTTAATCATAGACAGCGCATCGGCACCAGCCGCCTCCGCCGCCTTCGACATCTCCGCGATATCCGTAACATTAGGACTTAACTTCATAATAACAGGTTGTTTTGCTTTCTTCTTAATTTCAGAAGTAATGTGATATAGACTGTCCGGTTTCTGTCCGAAAGCTATCGCGCCTTCTTTGACATTCGGACATGACACATTAATCTCCAGCATATCCACCGGCTCGTCTGCCAGACGTTCGACCACTTTCAGATAGTCTTCTACCGTCTTACCACAGATATTGACGATAATCTTCGTGTCATATTGTTTCAAAAAAGGAATATCGCGTTCCGCAAAAACATCGATACCCGGATTCTGCAGTCCTATCGCATTCAGCATCCCACCATAAGTCTCCGCCACACGCGGCGTCGGGTTGCCCTCCCAAGGCACATTTGCCACACCTTTGGTCACCACTGCCCCCAGTTTATTCAAATCTACGAAATCGCTGTATTCCATACCGGAGCCGAAGGTTCCGGATGCCGTCATAACCGGATTATTCAGAGTCACCCCTGCAATTGCCACTTTTGTATTAATCATATATCCACCTCTCCCGCTTCAAATACAGGTCCGTCAGTACAGATACGCGCATTGTTCACATGCGAATGATGGTCAATCTCCTTTGTCTTACACACACAGCCCAGACAAGCTCCCACACCGCATGCCATCCGTTCCTCTAATGAGAGATATGCGTCTATCCCCTGTTCCGCGGCATACTGTTTAATCGCACGTAACATCGGCATCGGACCGCACGCCATGATGATATCGGCATGGAGATCGTTGACTTTAATGATATCCATCACATTACCCTGCACACCGACACTGCCATCCTCCGTAGCAATATAGACCTGCCCGTTTTCTCCCAAATCATCCTGCAGAAATAAATCCTGATTCCGATATCCCAGAAGAATATGTTTCTCCGCGTCCAACTCCTTTGACAGCTCCAGCATCGGCGGAATCCCAATACCGCCGCCCATCAGAAAAACCCGCTTGCCTTTTGCCGCTTCTATCGGAAATCCGTTCCCAAGCACGCCAAGAACTTCTAATGTATCGCCTGCCCGGTAAGCAGAAAATTCCGCCGTCCCTTTTCCTGCAACGCGATAGACCAGCCGCAGTCTGCACTGTTCTTTATCCACTTCACATATGCTGATTGGTCTTGGAAGAAGCGTCGCCGCATTCTGCGGATACACTGCCACAAATTGTCCTGCATGGGCGTCCTGCGCTAACTCCGTCTCCAGCCACAAATCATAAATCTGCTCTGCAATCTGTTTTTGTGACACAATTGTCGTTTTCACTTTCTTTTTGAGGGGAATTTGACCGTCCATTTTCTGTTTTAATACCTCCTTAGTCTCTTAATCTTATTTATTATCTTCTATTTGGCATAAAAAAGCAAATTATAATTATTTTTCTGTCTTTTCGGAAAAGTGTACCCACTGAAAATAGATATGCACTTTTTGCTATCACAGTGATGGCATTTTAAGGCAGATGACAGCATTATTTAATATCATGGCGGCGGATTTTACCGACATAATCTGAACAGTTTCATGGGATATTCCCTTCTCTTAAAGCCCTCGGTGTTTGAGAGTGAAATATTCCCAAACCTCTATGAACCGGTCTTCTTGTAAAAGATGACAAAGAAAAACTCCATGTATTTGGCAGTAAGCCGGAACGGTATGGATTTCAGAATGTACATGATTTTTACAAAACCTTTGCCGGTTCTAAAACAGCTAATGCCGAATATCGGGACAGCGCGGACAGACAAATGAAACAGACTTCAAAAAACAGGGAGGAGGGGCTAGATAATGTTCCTCTGTTTTTTTATTTTGCCTTTTATAGAATTATTGGAAAATCAGTATTTTCCTGATATAATGAAGCGGCTTGAATATGCGGGATTTACTATAACTATCGATTATGCTCAGGAGGTATTTTAGATGAAAGTAGACAGAATATTAGAAATTATTATTTATTTAACCAATCATAACAACGTTCCAGCCAGTTATTTGGCAGAGCGTTTTCATGTATCTGTCAGAACAATACAACGGGATATGGTCAGTATTTCTTCAATCGGTATACCTGTTTACTCTGAAGGGGGAAAGTACGGGGGATATTCTATTTTACCAACTTACAAAATAAGAAATAGTAACATTAGGAATGATGAACATCAGATGATTAAAAAAGCACTTGAAAGTCTGGCAACCTCCTATACAAGTGATACGTTAAAAGCATTGATAGAAAAATACAATGCAATCATAGAAAGAGAGGGCGGACAAAAGATATTTTGGGATTTTGGCGTAACAAGGGAAAATAGTCATGTACAAAACATGAATCATTTGTTAGAACAGGCTATTGCAGAAAGAAAGCATATCATATTTCATTATCGGAATGCAGACGGAAGAAAATCAAAACAATATATCGAGCCGTTAGCAATACATTATAAGTGGTATGCGTGGTATTTGTTTTCCTATTCTCCCGAGAAGAAACAGTACCGAACATTTAAAGTTGCCCGCATACAGAACCTGTATATAGATGATACAGTTTCTGTTATTAAGCATAGCGATATTGAAAAGCTTATGAAAGAATCTGAACAGGAATATTATCAGACATGTATTCACATTGAGGTACAGTTTGACACTGAGTATACAAACCTAATGTCAGAATATTTTCCCGATTGTCCGGCAGAAAAGCTTACAGAAACTATGAGCCGCATTTTTATTGACGTTCCCGCAAAGGAAAGATTGTGGAAAGCATTGTTACTTAGTTTTGGAAACAAAATAAAAGTAGTAGGACCAGAGGAATATAAAAAAGAACTGATAGAAACCGCAAAAAAATTTTGGTCTAATTACGACAAATAGCTGTCGTGGGTGTCTTGTATAATGCAATAAAAAATATTATAGCAAAGGAATTACATTTTATGAAAAAAGAAGAATTATTTACACCAATCAGAGAAAAGTATGATGAATTGAAAAATGCTTTAAAGGGCACAGACATTGGAAAAATAAGAGAACTGACATTGGAAGTCCATGCTATGGTGCACCCTGCTGAAATATCTGGGAGAACTGAGAAGACCATTGCGGATTATGTTCTGGAGTATATGTTGATGGGAAATCAGAACGAGATAGTGCCAAGGGAGGATTATGATGTAGATCTGCATTATGCAGGAACGAGAAAGGTTCCTATGTGCTGGCAATTTTGGCATACATACCGTATTGAAGATTTGGTAAGCAATATTTTAATGGTAAATCAGAGTCAGATTTTTAATAAAGAATGGCAGAAAAAAATTGGTGCTTCCATTATAGACACTGGAAATGCGCTGGAATTTGATGAAGCAGTGGCATTTGGAAAAGGATTAAATATACCTGCTCTTTGCGATTATATGATTACAGTAGGAAAGAATACGCGCCGCATATTGGAAAGTTTAACCTTGGAGCAGATACAGTCTATGGTGCCGGAGGAATGGGTAATGAGAATATTGGAAGAAGGCGGTGTAACTACAGATTTTCGCTCTGTATGGCTGCTGGTATTTTGGGGAAGATTGACGAGGGGTGGTATGATTTTAACTCCAATGACAGATCATCATATGATGCATTTACCTCCCTGCTTGAATAATCTGCCGATTTTAGATTAATTAATAAACGAGTACTTCTCAAGAATGTGTAAGATTTAGTCCGGATCAGTTTACAAGTGGACGTTCAAAAAGCGTTAGCGTCGCTGCGGTGACACTACATTCAAGGATTATGGCAACATAGTCCTTGAAATATTTTACAAGAGAATAGTGTGAAAGAAAGTAGAGGACAGCCGATAAATGGCACACTTAAACAAGCTATCATAGGGTAGCTTTGCAAAAGAA
>VSOA01000135.1 GCA_009774585.1 Lachnospiraceae bacterium | reverse complement strand
CTTATAACATTTTACTTTCATGTTTCTCTTTATTATGACCATTACGTCTCCTCAATCAACTCCTTCGGCAGCCACTTTTGAAGTATTTCTCCCAGCATCCCCAAATCAATCGGTTTAGGCAGGAAGTCATCCATACCGCCTACCAGAAACTCGGCTTCCATTCCTTTAACCGCATTTGCTGACAACGCTACAATCGGCAAATTATCGGTATATGGAGTCCCCATTGCACGAATCAGCTTGGTTGCCTCAATACCGTCAAGTTCAGGCATCATATGATCCATGAATACCAGATCGTACTGTATCTGCCTGCGTATCATATCTACGCTGTCCTGTCCGTTATCCACCAGATCCGGTACAATACCGAATTTTTTCAGGAGACCTGTCGCCACGCGAAGATTTACTTTATTGTCATCCACAACAAGCACCTTCGCCCGCGGCGCTTTAAAATCAATGACAAATTGCTTTCTCTCCACCACCTTCTTATTCTTGCTGTATTCACATGGCGATGCATCGATCACTTTCTGCACAATATAAAAAGAAAATACACTGCCTTTTCCATACTCACTCTGTACCTCAATGCTGCCGCCCATATTTTCCACCAGAAGCTTAGAAATGGACAGACCTAATCCGGTTCCCTCTACACCCCGGTTCTTTCGCATATCTACCTGCTCAAAAGAATGGAACAGCTTCGGTATATCCTCTTGTCTGATTCCGATACCTGTATCGGCAACACTGATCAATAGCCGTCCGGTATCTTCTTCCTGCCGCTGCCATGACGCGGTAAGCGTAATCATACCCTCGTGCGTGAACTTCATCGCATTGCCCATGATATTGATGATAATCTGCTTCACCCTGCCGATATCTCCGTACAGCTTGCGCGGTACACTATCCGACACCTTCGCGACCAGTTCCACCGGTTTACCTTTGACCCGGATTTCCATCATACTTATAATATCATGAATCATGGATGCAAAATAGTATTCTTCAGGTATAATAGGCATTTTGCCCGACTCAATTTTTGAAAAATCAAGAATATCGTTGATGATACTGAGCAGTCCTTCTCCGGACGTCTTAATCGTCTCAGCATATTCTTTGCCCTGTCTGGTCAGATTCTCATCCAAAAGCATATCCGTCATACCGCAAATTGCATTCATCGGCGTTCTGATCTCATGCGACATATTGGCAAGAAAAGCACTCTTTGCCTCGTTTGACGCTTCCGCCTGATGCATCAGCCGCTCCATCTCTTCCATATTACGCTTGATCGTCATCGTGTTCTCCACCGCCACCATGGTAAGCACGCTGCTTCCGAACAAAATGCACAGAATATTAATCAGCATATTAAGAATGCGAAGAAAGTTAGCGATAGAAACATTTTCAATCACATATAGCGGTTCGCAGAAACGTCCCATTCCCCATTCCAAAAAATAGAAGAAACAAATCACACAGAAATTTATCAACGGATGAAAAACTTTTTCACCTTGATTTTGGCATCCGAGAATGTAACTTGTCAGAAACGTAAACGGCATAATAGCAAGGCAGTAAAGCCCAAACTCTGTGCTGTCACCTAGTATGTATACTGATAACGCCGAATATATAAGTATTTCTGCAATGAATATATAATACACCAGCCTGATCCGGTTTTTACCGGCATAATAAAAAGCCACTACATAAATCAATATGCTCAGAATATTCAGACGGCTCAAAAAAGTCGCTCCTTCAACACCGAGCGCGATCATCAAAGTCAAATGCACAAATACGAGTAATGCCGCACAAATCTGCAAAAAAACATCGTAGTTCATAATATTCAGTTTAAAATTCTTCACACGATTCCACAGCTTCGCCAATCCGGCCATAATTATTCCTCACTACTGAGCTCACGACAGTTATATTACATAATTATCCGATATCTCATTCTGCCACTCCGCCAAATCCGAAAGTGTCACTCTGTCCACCACATCACTGATCGCCGTATTAAGCATCTGCCACAAACGCAAAGTTGCACAGTTCATGCTTCTCTCACACAAATTCTGTTCATCTTCCAAACATGAAACCGGTGCAAGCGACCCTTCCGTCAGCCTTAAAATCATGCCAACCGTATACTTCTCCGGCTCTTTAGCCAATCGGTATCCCCCTTGTGGCCCACGAATGCTTTTCACGTAACCGGCCTTGTTCAAAACAGAAATAATCTGTTCCAGATATTTATCTGATATTTCCTGCCGCGCAGCAATATCCTTAATCCGTACCGGTTCCCCGGTATTATTCAATGCCAGATCCAGCATCAGCCTGAGTGCATATCTTCCTTTTGTTGAAATCTTCATAATTTGCCGCCTTGCCTCTCCCTCAGTCCTACGCTTATCTTTTCCTATGGAATCACTAGACATTCTATGATTGTTTATACTACTGTTCTACTATTTTGTCAATTAATGCGGCGTATCAATTAATTGGAAATTATAATTCCGCCCTGTTAAGAAAAGAGATAACTCTTACGATATATATCATAAGAAGCGGTCAAAAGTGGGCCGCTGTCAGGTAAACGGATTTACGCGTCAGGCTAAGGAGGGCACAACATGAACAAAGTAAGCGGATACAATGCGTATCAAAACAATTTTTATGACAACTCTGCAGCAAATAGGAAAGTTCAGAGCAAATCATCCAAAACAAGTTCAGTCGGCAAATCGAATGAAACAAAAAAAGCGGGCAACACTCCCGTACAACTGAGTGAAAAGGCAAAAGCTCTGCTGCAGGAATTAAAAAGGAATTACAGTAATATGGATTTCATCGTTGCCGATTATGATTCCGAGGAAGAAGCAGCCTCTTATCTCTCCCGTGGCACAAAGGATTACAGTGTGTTGATTGATGTGGAAGAATTAGAGCGTATGGCATCCGATGAAGATGTAAAAAATCAAAATCTTTCGCTTCTTGACGAAGCAGTCGGTAAATTAGATGAAGTAAAAGACCAGCTTGGCGACCATAAAGATGAAGTGGTACGCATGGGCATCTCTATTGGCAAGGACGGAGAAATGTCTTTCTTCGCTGAATTGGAAAAAGTCGGCGAACGCCAGAAAGAATTTGTTGACAAAATCAGAGCAGATAAGAAAGAAACTGCCAAGAATACTACTGACAAAACAGATTCCCGCCAATCTCATTTATACGGCTATGAGAAGAGCAAACGCACTACCGTATATGCATCTTCCGCTGAGGAATTGGTAGAGAAAATTTCCAACGTGGACTGGGACAGCATCAAAGAAGAAACTTCTCTTCCTATGCCGGGCGGTCATTTCAGTTCCTCTATTTAGTAACAAAAGCGCAGGCGGCTGCCTGCGCTTCTTTTATATTACTTACCTTCCAATTTATGCTACATGCCGAGAAGTTCTTTTCTCTTAGATTCCTCAAAGAAATCGTCAATCGCCTTGATAATCTGCGAAGGCTCCATAGACTTCAACAAATATCCCTGCGGCTTCAATGCCATAACCTGCGTAATGGCTTCTTTATCTCCCTTATTGGTCAGGAAAATAACCGGCGTATCCGCAAAATCGTGCTCACTTCTAATCATCTCAAGCACTTGTTTGCCGTCTACAATGGGCATCTCATAGTCTAATAATACAAGATCCGGTCTGTTGGTAGACAAATATTTAATTGCCATAGCTCCGGAATTTGCCAGCGTCACCTGATAGGATTCTTCCAGCCACCCTTTTACATTACGAAGCATGGTACCTGAATCATCCACCACCAATATTTTCTTCTTATTCTGTTTGCCGTATTTCTTCTCATAGCCGGTAATCGTGCTGACTACTTCACTGACATTGATCGGACGCTGAAATTTCTGACGAATCATATTCTTGGAAACAATTTTCTCCACACTGGCTAACTCGTCAATATCTCCGATTGCAAAAAGGGGAATGTCCTCTTCCGCCGCTCTGTCTTTAATATAGTTGAGCGCCTGCAGTTCTTCAACCATCTTCTCATCCACATAAAGTAACACAATACCAATCGGTTCCTCAATCTGATTGATGGCATCGATATCCGCCTTTACAGTGATCACTTCATATTCTGCCCGCTCAAACCAATCCTTTAAAGACACAATAAGATAACTTTGAATTTGTGAGACAATTACTACATTCTGCATTTTAACACTCTCCCGCCTAAATCTGTACATCTCTATCTGCAATAGTCATATGCATACAGATTTTCATTATCACATCAATCGAATCTAGTATATCAAATTTTCTCAGGACTGTAAATATCTTCTTCCCTCATTTGACGATTCTCTATACAGTTCCATCATTTTCCCATGATATTCTCTAATATATGCAAGAATTTCTTCTTTGTGCAGCGCGCCATCCTTCTGTATTTCTCTGCTCGATTTCTCCAAACCGGCGGCTTCATCCGATAATTTCTTCGCCCCTGCACTTAGTGAGGACGATTTCAGACCATGCATAAGTATCGCATAATTCTTCCAGTCCTCGTTCTCATATGCTTTTTCAATTTTATCCTTCTCCGTCTGCTCCACATCACAGAACTCCTGCAATACCTCTCTGTACACTTCCTCGCTGTCCCCGCAGTATCTAATCCCCATATCGACATCCAGCCATTGCAGATTTTGCTGCGCCGGCACATTCTGGGCATCTTCATCCCGGATGTCAGTGACTTTACCGTCTTTGATCTGTATCTGCTGTGGTATTGTCACAAAAGGCTTCTCTCTTTCAGTCACTTCCTGCTGCTTTTCTTCCGGAATGTACCGCCGCAGCATCTCCTCCAAGTCGAGCCCTTCAACAGGTTTGCTCAGATAATCGTCAAAGCCTTTGTCCATATACATCTCCCGCACTCCTACAATGGCGTTGGCGGTAAGCGCAATGACGGGGACATCCTGACACCGATTATCTTCCATCTCCTTTAACAGCTTAAGCGTCTCGATTCCATCCATCTCCGGCATCATATGATCAAGCAAAATTACATCATAACGTTCCTGTCGTACCATTTCCAGACACGCATTGCCGCTTAGACATGTGGTTACCTGAACGCGGGTTTTCTTTAAGAGCTGCTCAATTACAAGAAGATTCATAGCGGTATCGTCCACCACAAGTATCTTGGCCTGTGGCGCAATAAAGCTTTCGCGATATTGACGTCTGTTCCGCTTCATTGCCAGCTGATATCTTTCCTGAAAATCCCCCACCAGACTGTCACTCACGATCCCTTGCTGCAAATATACGGTAAAAGTTGAACCCTCACCATATTTACTCTCGACATCAATCCGGCCGCTCATCTGCTCGACCAGCCTGTAGGTAATCGCCAGACCAAGACCCGTTCCCTCCACATTCCGGTTTTCTTCCAGATTAAGACGTTCAAAATTGCCAAACAGCTTTGGCATATCCTCTTCCTTAATCCCGATTCCCGTATCAGAAACACGAATCTCAAGCAATACCTTATCCACACCTGAACGCTCGCCGGTCACACACAGAGTAACCTGTCCTTCTTTGGTATATTTGACGGCATTGTTCAGGATGTTTATAATCACTTGCCGGACGCGTGTACCGTCACCCCACAATTCACTCGGCAGCTTCTCGTCAACATTGACATGAAACCGAAGGTTCTTACTCTCCGCTTTCACGCGCACCATATTGATGACATCGTTTAACATAGACGCCGTATCATATGCTTCCTCCACAATCTCCATCTTACCGGATTCAATTTTGGAGAAGTCAAGAATATCATTGATCAGTGACAAAAGCGTCTGGCTTGCCCCCTGTATGTTCTGTGCATACTCTCTGATATCTTCCTGCTCGCATTCCCGCAGAATCATTTCATTCATACCCATAACTGCGTTAATGGGCGTACGAATCTCATGTGACATGTTAGCAAGGAAATCGCTTTTGGCACGATTGGCCTTATCCGCCATCAGTTTCGCTTCGCGCAGTTCATCACTTTCCCGGGCTTTTTCTTCCGCGCCAAACAAATATACCATGCCGATGATCAGAACCACCATCAGTAGACCAAAGACCCACAACACGAGCACGACCAGATATGAAATTCCTTCCATCGCCACGTTCTCCGGCACATAACCTATCAAAATCATATCCGTATTGTCTACTTCCGCAGAAAAAAGAAAATAATTTTCCTTCCCTGCCTTCACATGTACCGAAGTCGACGTCAATACCTGTAATTGTTCCCACATCGACAAATATCCTTCATAGATTTGTGCCGTATCAAAGAAAACCGCATCCTCATCGGTATCACCGCCGGAAATAACAATCTGCTCCTGCATATCCATAATCATTGTTCTGCCGCTGCCGCCATAGCAGGACAGTCCGAATTTATCATAAAGCAGACCTTCATCATACAGCTTATACAGTACATATCTTACATTTCTTCCCCGGTAAACCGGAACCGTGAATAGAAGCCCTTTTTCCTTGCTGTAACTGACCGCATCTTCTCCTCGAAAAGACTGTCTGATTCCATCGAACATCAAGAAGTCTAACGTCTCGCCGCACACGGCGTTTCCGTCCATCTCCAATAAGCCGACTAAGATGCCTTCTTCATTATCCACAAAAGTATTTACAATATCCTGCCGCTGCGTTTCATGATCCTGTATGTAATCTGCTGTCCAAGTAAGCTGACGCAGTTCCGCCGCAAACTGTTTCTCCGTTGTCTGCGCGAGCAGCTCTGCCTGTTGCGCCGTCTGCCGTTCCACATAGTAATTAAGCAGCGTTCTCATTTTATTATACATCAAGATACCAACGATACCGAATATCACAATAAAGATACCAATACCGAAAATTATCTTTCTGTTTCTTTTAATCCACGCTTTCTTCATAGAACTCTACGCCTTCCACATACCAGTCAACATGCTCCAGTAATGCTTCATCACTCACCGTTTCAGATTCGCCGCAAATCAGATTGCCTTCTCTGTCATATATCTTCCCTGAAAAAACTCCGCCCCCTGACAAAATATGTTCCCTTGCCTCCTCAACATGAGCCTGAATGTCTCCTGTGACTAATTCCGAATACGGCGCCAGTCCCACCACATCAGCCTCCAGACCGATCCAATAACTGTAAGCCTCGTTTCCTCTGCCCTTCAGATACTCACTGATTACTTCCTCATAAATTTTTCCCCAGTCACAAACGATCGAAGTCAGATAGTGCGGTGAGCATCCCTCAAATTCTCTGTGATAACCGATAGAATCCACACCCAGACGTTCTGCTGCCTCCACCACATTTCCCTGATTCTGGTGATAAGTTACCACATCCGCAAAACACTCCTGCACCAGCTTTTCTACTGCCGCTGTCTCCTTCTGGCCGTCATCCCATGTGCCCGTCCACAAGACGACCACTTTCGCATCCGGATTCCCTTGTCTTACTCCCAGCGTAAAAGCATTGATACCACGGTTTACTTCATTGTTCGGCATTGCCGCCACGTATCCCACCACATTACTCTGCGTGCGCATTCCGGCTATAATACCGGACAGATAACGCGCCTGATACATACGTACAAAATAAGTGTTGATTTGTTCGTCCTGATTTTCAAAGAAGTTCACATTAAATACGACATCCGGATATTCTTTCACAATGTCACGCACTTCCTCGGAATAGCCATAGCTGGTCAGGAGTATCATACCTGCGCCTTCCTCTGCCAGTTCCCTGACCGCCTCCTCACATTGTCCGGAATATTCCGCTACGTTGTCTTTGACCAGCAGATTGACGCCAAGCTTCGTACACGCCGCTTTCGCACCCTCATAGTTCATCCCGTTCCAGCCATTCTCCTGCGCACTTCCACTCAACACCATCCCAATTGTTTGTTCGCGCTCCTCACCGGACCGTCCCACAAAAAAGATAAACAATAGTATCACAATAAGCAGAATGAGCGCGGCCACAAGCAGCAGGTTTTTGTACTTATTACATCCCATCGCCTGTCACCACCCCTTCCACATACCAGTCAAACGCATTTAACATCTCGTCATCTGTCATACATTCCATCTCACGGACGCGCACTGTTTGTTCCGTATCTGTGATCGGTCCGTAAAACACGTCAAAGGTTCCGCTCAAAAACTTCTCTTGTTCCTGTTCCACCCGCTCCTTAATGCCACTCTTTACATTGCTGCTGAGCGGCGCCAGAGACACGATTCCGGTCTCCGCTCCCTCCCAATAATGCCTTCCGATAAACTTACCCTGCAGACACTCCAGAATATGCGGCTCATAGAAATTCTCCCACTCAAATACCGGGGCTGTCAAAAATGTATGCGGATACAAATCTATATTGTCCATGTTATATCCGATGCACCAAATCCCGTTTGCTTCCGCCATTTCCAATGTTCTGTTCGTATCGGTATGTATCGTGATCACATCAATATCATGCTCGTCAAAAAGTTTCTGCGTAGCCGCCTCTGCCTCCTCTTCTCCTGTCCATGACTGCGTCCATTCCACATACACTGTCGCATTCGGGTTAACCGCTCTCACCCCAAGCGTGAAAGCATTGATTCCGCGATTCACTTCCGAAATCGGATAAGCCGCAACATATCCGATTTCATCTGTCTGTGTCTGCAGACCTGCAACGATTCCGCTCAAATACCGCATCTGATATATTCTGCCGAAAAAGGTGGCGAGATTCCCCGATTCCAATACACCCGTCGCATGAAAAAAATAGATATCACGGTGCTCCCTCGCCACCTCCAGCGCATATTCTCCGTAACCGAAGGAATTGCAAATGATAATCTTGCACCCCTGTCCGATCAAATCTTCCATATACTCTTTACACTGTTCATCTGCCGGAACATTCTCGCAATAATGCACGTCCAGATTCAGATTATCGGCGCATAATTCCATCCCCTCATAGTGGGACTGTCCCCAACTGTGGTCGTTGATACTGCCGTTTAATATAAATCCTACCTTCGTCTGCTCACGCGTCACCTCAGTATCTGTCTCTCTCACACTGATCAATACGATGCCGATAACAATGATACCGATGATGACACCTGCCAATACCAGTATTTTCTTCATATGGTCTATATACTCTTCCGTTCCGAATTATATCAACATTTCCTATATCTCCAATAATACCACATTCCCGTAATATCTGCCAGTGCCCATCCGATGGGAACCGATATCCAGATACCCGTCACGCCAATCCACGGTACAGCCGAGAGCGCATAAGCCAGCACAACGCGCGTACCGAGCGATACGACTGTCAACACCACCGATATGCCCGGCTTATGAATGGCGCGATAATATCCGTAGAATAGAAACAGCAGTCCGATTCCGAAGTAGCACGCACCTTCAATACGCAGATATCCCGCTCCGGTTGCAATTGCCTCCGCACTTTCCTCATTTAAAAATAATCCCATCAGCCGTTCCCCGAATCCTACCACCAGCACGGAGATTATCAGGCAAAACACGAATGTTGAAAGGACTGCATTCTTCATTCCCCTGCGAATCCTTTCTTCTTTGCCGGCACCGTAATTCTGTGCCACATAAGTGGAAAAGGCATTACCAAAGTCCTGTACGGGCGCATATGCAAAGGAATCAATCTTCACTGCTGCCGCAAAAGCTGCCATTACCACTGGTCCGAAGCTGTTTACAAGCCCTTGCACCATCAGTATACCGAAATTCATTACAGACTGCTGAACACAGGTTAGGGAAGAATAAGCAACAATTTCTTTTACTGTAGTCCATTCCAGACACATATCTTCAAAACGAAACCGAAAATCCGGATAACGCCAGAGAGAATAAACACAAAGCCCGATACCCGAAACAGCCTGTGCAATTACGGTTGCCCACGCAGCACCCCGTACCCCCCAATCC
>VSOA01000134.1 GCA_009774585.1 Lachnospiraceae bacterium | reverse complement strand
AGATTATGCAGTGCGTCATCTTGAGAAAAAAGGTATCAAGGTGATGACTGGTACGAAGCTGGAAGGCGCGACGGGAGAAGAGCGAGTGGAAGGAGTGCAGACAGATAAGGGACTGCTTCCGGCGGACGTCGTGATTCTTGCCATTGGTATACGTCCGAACACCGGATTTCTGCAGGATACAGGTATTGAAATGTTTAAGGGTACGATTCTTGTGGACGATAAAATGGCTACCAATGTGGCGGACGTCTATGCTGCGGGAGACTGTGCAATGGTGAAGAACCGGCTTACCGGGGAAAGACAGTGGTCTCCGATGGGTTCTTCCGCCAATATGGAAGGACGTACTCTTGCACTTGCCTTGGGAGGCAGAGATGCGACCTATCCGGGCGTGCTCGGAACCGGCGTGGTGAAGCTTCCCGGATTATCGGGCGGCAGAACCGGTCTGTCGGAGGAGCAGGCAAAAGCGGCGGGCTTTCAGCCAATCTGTGTTCTGGCAGTAACCGACGATAAAGCGCATTATTATCCGGACAGCGCGTGGTTTGCCATAAAGCTGGTAGCAGACGCAGAGACGCATAAGCTGCTGGGCGTTCAGGTGTTAGGGCCCGGCGCGGTCGATAAAGTGACGGACGTTGGTGCGATGGCAGTGACGTTCGGAGCAACGCTGGAGCAGATGACTTGTCTGGATCTGTCCTATGCCCCGCCTTTCTCGACGGCAATCCATCCTTTCGTACAGGCGGTACATATGCTGCTCAATAAGATACATGGGGATTTGGACAGTTTCACGCCTGCGGAGTATCTTGCAGGCGCAGCGGAAGGATACCGGGTGATAGACGTTCATCCTGCGGGTCCCAGCATTGCGGGCGCCACTTATGTAGATTTATTGAAGGTCAAAGGGGAAGTCCCGGGTCTTGCAAAGGATGAGAAACTGTTACTCGTCTGTGCGAAGGGCAAGCGTGGATATTTGCTGCAGAACAGGCTGAAACGGTATGGATATACGAACACGAAAGTGTTGGAAGGCGCATCTTTCTTTAACGTGGTGCAAATAGCGAGCGCCCCCGGTACAGTGACGATTCCGGCGGAGGAAATCACTCGCGTGAAGGCGCTCGGCTGTCTGCATAATAAAGGCACTGATAATTTCAATGTTCGCGTGATTACGAGAAACGGTAAGATTACGGCTGTGGAACATAAAAAGATTGCGGAAGCGGCTGAAAGGTTCGGAAGCGGCGACGTTGTCATGACTACGCGTCTGACGATGGAGATTGTCGGCGTACCTTTTGATAGGATAGAAGAATTGCGAGCTTTTCTGGCGGAGGAAGGACTGGAAACCGGGGGAACCGGATCTAAAGTGCGCCCCGTCGTCGCCTGCAAGGGAACAACATGCCAGTATGGTCTTCTGGATTCTTATGAATTGTCGGAGAAAATACATGAACGGTTTTTCCATGGTTATGCGGACGTCAAACTGCCGCATAAGTTTAAGATTGCGGTGGGCGGCTGTCCGAACAACTGCGTGAAACCGGATTTGAACGATTTTGGTATTGTGGGTCAGAAAGTTCCGGTGATTGATTTGGAGAAATGCCGCGGATGCGGTAAATGTCAGGTTTCGCTGGCGTGTCCGGTGGGAGCGTCTCAGGTAGTGGACGGTAAGCTGGTGATTGATCCCGAGCAGTGTAATAACTGCGGCCGCTGTGTTGGTAAATGTCCGTTTAAAGCTGCGGAGGAGAGTGCGTACGGATACCGGATTTATATCGGCGGACGCTGGGGCAAGAGAGTTGCACACGGCCAGAAACTTGACAAGGTTTTCTTAGATGAGGAAGAAGTACTTTCCGTATTGGAGAAAGCGATTCTGTTGTTCCGTGAACAGGGTAAGACGGGAGAACGCTTCGCAGATACGATTAACAGACTCGGTTTCGAGAACGTACAGGCGCAGCTTATGTCGGATGAGATTCTGAAGTATAAGGATGATATCCTGAATGCGAAGATGCATATGAAGGGCGGAGCGACCTGCTAAAAAGACATAAACTCGTTTATGCGCAAAAAGCAGCGCAGAAATGGAGCTAACTATGTTATGTCTGCGAGAATGCGAAAATCATGCATTCTCGGCGGACTGTGGAGGAAAATGAAGATATGGAGTGTATCAGCATCAGTCATAAGACCGCTGGATCTGCGGACAGACAGAAGTGTTTTATTTCTAAGGAAAAGTCTGTTGATTTCCTGAAAGCAGTTATGAACATGGACAGGGTGGACCAATGCGTTCTCCTGTCCACTTGTAATCGCACGGAAATATATGTGCAGGGCGAAGAAAACCGGTTTGCCGGACTGGAGAATATTATGGCTGCTGCTGCCGGAAGCGATGCGGCATGGTTAAGAAGACTGGTCAGAAGGTATCAGGGGAAGAAAGCGGTACATCATCTTTTCCGCGTAGCCTGCGGAATGGAATCCATGGTCATTGGCGAAGATGAAATCCTAGGACAGGTGAGGGATGCTTATCAATATTCCCGTGAGGCGGGATATACCGGATATGAACTGAACAGTATTTTTCAGGCGGCGCTTGCGTGTGCAAAGCGGGTGAAGACGGAGACGATGATTTCTAAAACATCGGTGTCCGTGGCAACGCTGGCGGCAAATGAAGTGTTCCGGCTGCCCATGCCGCATAAGACCGTGCTCTTGATGGGAAGCAGCGGGCAGATGGGCAGTATTATTCTGAAAGACCTTTTGGGCAGAGAGGATATTTGTGTGATTGCGACAGTCAGATCGCATAACGGAATCTATCAGAGCGGCAGTCTGCGGGTGATGAACGTAGATTACCAGAAGCGGTATGATTATCTGAACGAGGCGGATGTAATCATTTCCGCGACTTCCAGTCCGCATTATACAATGACGGCAGAGCAGGTAAAGAAAGCCGTGAATAATAAGAAAGAACGGCTTTTCTTGGATATTTCCATGCCGCCGGATATGGATGAAGACATTGCGGGCATAGAAGGCTGTCGTCTGGTTTCTTTGGACGACGTCAAAAAGCTTGCAGAAGAAAATAACAGGTTAAAGCAGCAGGCGCTTAAAGATGCCGCGGAGATTCTTGACGAGGATATAGAAAAAATCTGCAAGGTGCTGGCATTTCACCGGTTCACGGAGGAGAATGCCGGCTGGAAGGATAAATATGCCGGCTGTACTGCGGAAAAACTGGTCTATTTACTGAGGGATGAATTAAGTACCGGGGCTTTCGACGAGGTTTTGGGAGCGCTTCGGGGAAATTGATTTTGCAGGGAATAGAAGAATAAAAAAGGCGGTTTAAAATGAGGGACTTCATTCGATTAACGGATTTACAGCCAAATGATGTATATCATATTTTTCATATTGCTGACGAAGTTGCGAAAGGAAAATACAGAGGTTTTCTGAAAGGGAAAAGTGCGGTTTTGTTCTTTCCGGCGTCGAGTATCAGGACGCGGGTAACTTTTGAAAAGGGGATTTATCTGCTGGGTGGTCAGTCCATACTGTTTCCGACGGATGCGCTTAACAAAAAAGAAGACTTAAGAGATGTCTGCGGTTATTTGAATCATTGGGCTGATATCATAGTCGCACGTCATAAGGATATACAGATTCTTGAAAAGATATCCAAGTATACAAAGGTTCCGGTCATTAATGCCATGACTGACGTCAATCACCCTTGTGAGATTCTGGCAGATTTGTATGCGTTATCCAAGATGAGAGAAGACTTTATATGTGATAAATATTTATTCTGCGGGAAATCCGGCAATATTGGTCTGGCATGGAAAGAGGCGTCGGAAGTCATGGGACTTGATCTATCGCAGTGTTGTGGTGAGGGCTACGAGATAGAAGGGATCAAGGCGTGTCATGATATTAGAGAAGCAGTGATCGGCAAGGATATTATATGTACGGACTCTTTGCCGGCAGATGTGCTGGAGGATTTCAGAAGTTGTCAGGTTACGAAGGAAGCTATGGGCATGGCGAACCCAAAAGCCGTCCTGAATCCGTGCCCGCCGTTTTACCGCGGGGAAGAGGTGTCTGATGACGTGATTGATTCCGGGTATTTCGTAGGTTATGAATTTAAGAAGAGTTTGCTGGCGGTCCAGCAGGCTGTTATGATATGGTGTATGGAAAACGATGAAAAAGATTGGCGGTAAGTGAGGAGGAAGAAAGATGTTATTAGACAAAATCTATTATACCGTTGAAAGCCTTGACGGTGACTATGCGTATCTGAAGAAGGAGGGCGACGGGCAGGAGGAGCCAAAGTGTGTTGCACGCGCACTGCTTCCGGCAGAAATCATGGAAGGCTCGAGACTTGTCTATGAGATGATGGAATATAGTATTTGCGGCTAGGAGAGGAATTATGGCAATTATTAAAGGACTGGAATGGACGTTTGATACAGTTGCGGAGCAATATGAAAAATTGCGTCCCGGATATGTTGAGGAAATGTATGAGGATATTTTCAAGTACCGGCAGCTTGACAAGACAAGTCATGCCGTCGAAGTAGGGATTGGAGGGGGACAGGCGACGCTTCCCATTCTGAAGACCGGATGCAAGGTGACTGCCGTAGAATACGGAAAGAATTTCTCAGAACTATGTCGAGATAAATTCCGCGAATTCTCCGAATTTTCAGTGGTGCATACCAAATTTGAAGATTTTGCGTATGAGAGCAACTCATATGATCTTGTATATTCTGCGTCTGCATTTCACTGGGTGCCGGAAGAAATAGGATACCCGAAGGTATTTGATATGTTAAAGAGCGGCGGTGCATTTGCAAGATTTGCGAATCATCCTTACGAAGATAAGGGCAGAAAAGAACTCTCGCAGACGATAGACCGAATTTATGCAGTGCATATGCCGAATGCAAAAGAGGGAAACGAGTATGGTGAGCAGGAGGCAAAAGAGAGGGCAGAGATAGCGCAGAAATATGGGTTTATCGATATCTGCTATCATCTTTATCGCAGGACGAGAACGTTTAGTGCGAAACAGTACATTGCACTTCTGGGAACGTATTCAGACCATATGATTATCGAAGAAGAGAAAAGGAAAGTATTTTTCTCAGAAATTGAGGACGCCATCAATCGTTTCGGCGGGCAGATTACATTATATGATACCATTGATCTGCAGCTTGCAAGAAAACCTTAGACGTCATAAAGTGGATTATTACAGCGCCATAGACAAATATATCCATTACCGCAAGCCGAAAGCAATCAGTGCTGGGCAGAAAGAACGGGTAAGGCAGAAGATGATAAAACAGAATTGGAGTGAGAAAATCATGATAAGAGAGATAGATGGAAATGATATTGCAGAATGTGTTGATGTTATAAGAAGAAGTTTCTATACCGTTGCGGAGGAATTAGGCTTCACAATAGATAATGCTCCACGCCTTACGGCATTTGCTACAACGCAGGACAGATTGTTATACCAATTAAAAAATGAGCGGAATTGTGGAAGAAAATAAAGTACTAAGAAAATGGTATGAGGAAAATGGATTTATAAAATAGTAACTTAAAGAATTTATAAAAAATAAATGAGTTTCTTTCAATCTATATGAGGTATCCATGTTCTAATGCCCATGCGAGAGTCATAAGTTAAGTGATCAACATCAGGGTTGATTGTTTTAAATGCGTATAGAAAGATTTGCAGTTGTATGTTACAATGTTGCAAAAGAATAAAACAGCCGATTGCTTTTGATGAGGATTCGCCCGAATTATCGTCTGCAATGTATAAGGCATTTAAGTGTTCGGTAATACAGAAAAATCGGAAGAAAAACGCTTGAAATATGAGTGGAGAATTATGTGAAAGCCCAAAAGATTTCTTGTATAGATGGAAAGTATCGTTATCCGGAGGAACAGATTTTATAACTTCTGTTACCTTCGGTTTGCTTTTAAAGAAGACTTTATTTGGCAGACTATGAAGTGATAAGGGAAGATGGCATGAACATACAAATCAAACAAATAGACGGTGATTTTTCCGTGTGCAAGGTGACAGATTATTCGCAGGTGAATCTGGATGCGCAATATTGTTTCTTGGGAAAGACGGATGAAGAAAATTCGTTGGTCTGTCTGACAGAGGATGTCCCAAATAATGTTGCTGTACGTGACGACGGTTGGAAAGCATTTCGTATACAAGGCGTGCTGGACTTTTCTCTCATAGGTATTCTGGCTGAAATATCCACTTTACTGGCGGAGAGCCGAATCGGGATTTATGCTGTCTCAACTTATAATACAGATTACATTCTGACAAAATGTGACAATTATGACAAAGCATTGCAGGTGTTGGCTGACGCAGGTTATATGCAGCCTAGAAATGAGGTGGATCATGCGTGAAGAGTTACGGTGTAATATTCACCCGGAGAATAGTTTAGATAATTACAAGTACGTTGTAATCTGCTCTTATTATCAGGATAAATGGCTGCTCAGCAAACATAAAAAGCGCGATACATGGGAAATGCAGGGCGGACATATAGAGGAGGGAGAGACGCCGCATGACACAGCGAAAAGAGAGTTGTATGAGGAGAGCGGCGTTCGTGAGGCGGATCTTTATTATATCTGTGATTATGAAGGATATGATTCGCAAAGCTCGGCGAATGGAGCTGTGTTTCTTGCAGTGATCCGCAAGCTGGGCAGTCTGCCTGAAAGCGAGATGGAGAAAACAGGATTATTTGAGAAACTTCCGCACAATCTTACATATCCGCATGTTGCACCGATTTTTGCCGGACAGGCGGAAGAATATATGAAAGAACATTCTTTGGGGCATAAGATAGAGATCAGACCTATTCAGGAAACGGACGATATGCTGGCGGTAAGTAATGTATATGAGAGAAGTTGGAAACATGCGTACCGCGGCATTATACCGGACGCATTTTTAGACAGTATTCCGACAGGACAGTGGGCGAATGGACTTAAGCAGCCGGGGCGTTTCTCTTTGGTGCTGGTTGACAATGGGAAGATCTGTGGCAGTTCCTCTTATTGTCATGCAAGGATGAAGGAGATGCAGGGTTACGGTGAGATTGTTTCCATCTATCTTTTGCCGGAGGAGATGCATAAGGGGTATGGCAGACAGCTGATGCAGGCTGTGCTTTCTGAACTTAGCCATATGGGATATCAGAAAGCATATTTATGGGTTTTGGAGGAAAACAAGAATGCCCGCAGATTCTATGAACGATTCGGGTTTGTGCAGGGCGACATAGTCCAGACAGACACTTATGAAGGCAAAGAACTGAGAGAAGTGATGTACGTTTTGGAGGCAGGAGAGTCCGGAGCGGTTTAGCGGTGAACGGCAATTTAATTTTATCCGGAAAACAGTCAGAAGGAGTCACAATGGGATATTTTCCTTTTTTTATGGAGATAGCAGATAAAAAAGGCGTCATCGTGGGAGGCGGTAAGGTAGCGGCAAGGAAGGTAGAGAAACTGCTTCCGTTTGGACCGAATCTCATGGTGATTGCGCCGCAGATAGATGAATGCATACGGAATCAGGAAAGGCAGCAGAGAGAAGCGGGAGAGGTTTTGCTTCTGCTGAAAGAACGTGCTTTTTGCATGGAGGATTTGGAGGATGCGGATTTCGTGATTGCGGCGACGGACGACGAGGCGCTGAACGGTCGTATTTCGGAATACTGTAAGGAAGCGCATATTCCCGTCAATGTGGTGGATGACAAGGAGAAATGTTCGTTCTACTTCCCGGCGCTTGTGCGGGAGGGGAGTATGACGATTGGTATTTCTACGGATGGCAAAAGCCCGGTGGCGGCATCGTGGATGAGAAAAGAAATATCGCAAATGCTTCCATGGGGCTTGGACAAAACGATTGACTTAATGGGTCAAATTCGACCGCTGATAACGGAATCAGATGTGCCGGAAACAGTCAGGAAAGAGATTATGGAAAAAATGTTCCTATACTGTATGGAAAGGGAAGGCAAGGTGACGTTTTCCGAATTGAAGGAAATAGTACGGCAACAGTTTATGCGTTCTTAATCTGCTGATTTTTTCTGACAGACAGGACAGTACACGCTTCCCCTTCCGCCGACTACCATACGGCATAGCGTTTCGCTGCATTTTGGGCACGGTTTGCCGGCATGTCCGTAAACCTGCAAAAAGGGTGTGTTGCGGTAGTCCTGTCCTTTCGCTTCCAGATATTCTTCCGCGGTAATTTCATTTTTGTTAATAAAATAGAGGAGCTGCTTGGGAATGAGCGCGGCAAGCTTGTCCCAATCCTGATCTTCCAAAGTGTCTGCCGGGCGCGCTGGGTAGATTCCGCATGCAAACAGAATCTCGTCGGAATAGATATTGCCGATTCCGGCAATGATGTTCTGCTCCAACAGACATTCTTTAATCGCCTTATGGCGTCTGCTCAGACGAGCGTGCAGATACTCGGCGGTGAGTTTTGCACCGAACGGGTCTGCGCCTAATTTATTGACGCCGCTGTATGTATCATTTTCATCTTCCCGAAGCAGCCAAAACCGCCCAAAGCGGCGCATATCTGAGAAACGCAGTTCGCTGCCGTTACTTAAGTTGAATATGATATGCGTGTGCTTTTCCTCCGGATGATCATGCGGGGTAAGCAGCAGACATCCCGTCATGCGCAAGTGCAGAATCATGCGGTCATGACTGTTTAAATGTATCATCAGGAATTTTCCTTGGCGCGTCATATGGGAAATGGTCTGCCCGGTCAGCAGTGTGCAAAATTCGTCCGCTTCAGGATGAGCCACAACTTCCGGGCGCCTTACAGTTACTTTTTCAATGATAAGTCCTTGTATCTGAGGTTCGATGACTCTCTTGATTGTTTCAACTTCCGGTAATTCTGGCATAGTATTCACCTTTCTGTACCGCCCGGTTTGCCCGCACGGTTGTTTTTTCGAATCTGTTCATGATAGAAATAGTTGACTATTACGGGTGGGGCACTAAATTCCCGCGTCATACTGTCATCATTTGTTACATAGTCAAGCCCGATTTCGGCGGCATAAGACCGTAACGCTGCGTCAAGCGATTCCCAATAGAACCGGTTTTTGCGCTGGTATATTTCCTGATACAGAGGTAAAAGCTGTGGATATTTTTCTCGTATATTGTCCATAATGACTGTCTTGTAAGCGCCGCGCAGATTCAGATTCTCCAGCCAGATCAAATTACACTGTGACTTTGCCTGTTGTATGATTGCCTTTACGTCTGTAATCCCGGGGAAAATGGGAGAGATAAAGCAGGCGGTGCGTATTCCTGACTGGTAAAACTCTTTCATGGCCGCAAGTCGGCGTTTGACGGAAACGGCATTGTCCATATCTTCACGAAAATCTTCATCTAATGTATTGATAGACCATGAAACGCGGGCGTCCGAAAAAGACTTGATCAAATCAAGATCGCGCAGGATTAAGTCTGATTTAGTGGAAATGGTCAATTTTACGCCGCTGCCTTTTAACTGTGTAAGCAAAGTCCTTGTGCGCTCGAATATTTCTTCCTGCGGGTTGTAAGGATCGGTGACAGAGCCGATAAACAATTCTTTTCCCTTGTATTTTCCGGGGTTTTTGATTTCTTTCCAGTGTTTCACATCTATAAATGTTCCCCACGGTTCCGTATGTCCCGTAAATCGCTTCATAAAGGATGCATAACAATATTTGCAGGCGTGAGTACATCCGGTATACGGGTTGGCACAGTAATCGCTGACCGGTAGATTGGACTTGGATATAATGCCTTGTGCATCAATTTCATGGATGATGGGATTGGTCATTATCGGTTCTCCTAGATTTTAATCGTCTGGTATATGGGATAAGCTTATGCTGGGTTTTATGATATCAGAGATAGAGGTATTTGCCAAGATGGTTTGGAGATGAAAGGAGCAGGGGAAGAGTGGAAGTGGATGACTGATGTGCCCATTAGGTAAAGAATAGTTATAATTATTCTCTCTACTAGTATATATGCGTTATAT
>VSOA01000133.1 GCA_009774585.1 Lachnospiraceae bacterium | reverse complement strand
GAATATACTTTTCTCTCCGGGTCGGTAGGCAGTTTGTTTACAATGGAATAAAGATAAGCCGCATTGTCCATGCCTGCAAGGTTTTCATCAACATAACCGAAATTAAAGAACATCAACAACACTTTCGGTATTTCGAAGTCGTGCAGGCTCCGAATAAACGCTTTCTCATATATTTCATAGAACATTTTCGTAATATTAAGACGCAGACGTCTTGACGCATCGTCAGAATTGTTCTTGTCGGTCAGCTTGCTGTATTGGCTGACTGCGCTTCTGAATGCGTTGGCAGTCTCTTCATCCACTTTGGCGTAGGAGAGAATCGTATTTATGGAATCGCGTATGTCCGGTATGTCGTCTGCTTTGGCGATTCCCTCTGCCGGCTGCTCTTCCGGCGCCTGATCCAATGTATTTAGACGTTCACGGTATTCGGTGACACGCTGTTTGTACATTTCCTTGTCGATAGAAGGCTGACTCTCCAACTGAATCATCATGGTGGAAATTGCCGCAATCAAGGATGTGGAATCATCTGCGTGAGAACCAATCCGATAGAGCAGGCTGGCATAAAGGTCAAAGAAATCCAGTCGGTTCTCGCTCATTAGCAGATTGGTGATCTCGGATTTATAGTCATATAGTACACGGCACACGGAGATGACTTGATAGACATCTTCACTTGCCTTTAACAAAAGTCCCTGCAAAAAGTCGGGATCCTGTCCTTTGACAGCGGCTGCGGGAACAAGCTTACGCTGCTGTGTGTAGTAACCGCCAAGCCAGCCGGGAATGTCTTCTTCCAGAACCAGTTCGGACAAGGTTTCCATACCGGGAAGCGCTCTGGCGGAAATACTGTGTTTGGAGCAGAAGTTCCGATATCCGTCATAGCTGTCCATCAGATAGTGATAGAAGTTATCGCAGTCAAAACGAGCAAGTTCGTACTGGTCAAGAATTTCTTGAACCTGCCTAAACATGGAGGTGACAATTCGGGCAGACATTTCTGCGTTTGTATGCAGAATGCCGGATAACTGGGTCACTGAATACGGATAAGAACCGATCGAGGAAGCCTCTTCGGTCTGATAGGTAATAAAATGCGAGTCAAAGAAGAGCTCGCATGCTCCGATTACGTCTCCTTTATATAAGTAGAATTCACCACCCGGATAGGTGGCGCGCACAGTGCCTTTTGCAATTACATGTAAGGCGTTAATCGGCTGTTCGCTCTGCACTACGACTGTTCCTGCCGGAAATTCTTTTACATTCATGGATATGCCCCCTACATCTGCCGCTTGGCAGATGCCCCTTCTGATATGAATTGATATAAATATAATACACTTTCGACATATTTTGGTGTATTTGCGACCCTTTGTCATTCCCTTTTAGTCTACTACGATTGCGCAATAATTACAAGGAAGAAAGAGAGCGCTGAATACTGTCTTGGCAACTTGCACAAGAATATCATAGGTATTTTGTGCTGTACTTTTAAAAAAAGTATGCTAGAATAAAATGACAGAGGCTGCGACAGGGTTGTCGAAAGATGTGTTGACAATCTTGTCATATTTTATTAAAGGCTTGCATTATCGAAATAAAATACTTGGACATAGATTGATACAATGAAGAGTGTGCAGAAAAGAGGATTGTCATGGAAAACGAAATCCGTATGGAAAGTGAAGATATTGCCTATAGACGGCAGGTGGTGGAGATGTATAAACCGGATGTCGAAAGACTGATTCGATATCTTCCGTGGCTGGAAAGCAAGGCTGGGAGCAGTGTGGCGGAGACTTTTGAAGGCTCCGGGATCAAAGGGCATTCCATTACGTTTCCGGTGTATGACGGCACGCTCATGAGTTTCATTAAAGAAGTACAGAAGACAACACTGGTTGACCGCAACTACCCTTATGTATATTCCAAATACAGATACAGGTCGGTTCAAGACGAACTCAGAGCAATTGACCGGGCGAGTATCAGGGACATGGATATTCTGAAAGGCATTTTGTCAAAGTATGTGCTGGGCGGGATGACTAAGGGAAGATTGTGGACCGAGGCGGTATATAACAGAATATTCCTGAATATAATCCGCAAGATGAAGGACAATATAGAATTCTGGGACAGACCAATGGTATGACCGTTTAAGTCAGTTATAAATACTGTGTTGTATGAGCCGCAGAAAATAAGACAGATTAGCATGAAAGTACGGAATAGAAGAAGGAGAAGGAAGCAGTAACGGTATGGGAGAAAAATCAGTACAGAAGAAACAGTATATTTTGGATACGGCGAGAAAAGTTTTTGCCGAGAAGGGTTACAAGAGCGTCACGATGAAAGATATCGTGGAAGCCTGTGAAATCAGCCGCGGCGGTTTATATTTGTATTTTGACAGTACGGAGCAGATTTTGTTGGAAACATTACAGATGGAAGCGCAGGAGACGGACGATGTTTTTTCTGTACAGATCACGCAGGAGGACACGGCGGCGGATATTCTTCTTCTCTTTCTTAAGGAACAGAAGAAAGAGCTGTTACAGAAGAAGAATAGTTTGACTGTTGCAGTCTATGAATATTTCTTCGCACACAAATCGACTGACAAGAACAATATGCTGCGGAAACAGTTTGACTCAGGCGTCAAGGTACTGGAGAAGCTGATTGAAGCGGGTATCGCCAGTGGGGAATTCTATTGTGAGGACCCTAAGGGGGCGGCGAGTAATATCATGTATGTGTTAGAGGGCATGAAGATTAATGCGCAGACGTTCGGCATTACGGAGAAAATGGTAGATGCGCAGCTATTGTATATTATGCAAGGGCTGATTATAGAATAGATGATTGACGGCAGATGCTTGTAAGGGTGTCTGCCGTATTTGAATTATATGAAGGATATAGGAATAGGGTGCAGAATGATGAAAACTTTGATTGAAATATAGGGAGATATTTGGCATAATAAGAGATGGAGTTACACTAAGGCGGTAAAAAACACCGCCCAAGAGCAACTATACCATCTCTGGAAGAATGCGAAGAACGTGCATTCTTCCCAGTATGTAATGTTCAAGTATAACGAAGTCATGTTTGGGAGCATGTAACGGTGATTGTAAGGGTAAAGGAGAAAGCAGCATGGGAAATGTGAAGCGCATTTATGTGGAGAAGAAGGAACCTTTTGCGGTCAAGGCGAAGGAACTGCAGGAAGAAATCGGAAGTTATCTCGGTATTGACGGTGTGAAAGGGGTCCGGGTTTTTATCCGCTATGATGTGGAGAATCTGTCGGAAGAGATTTTTCAGAAAGCATGTAAGACTGTTTTTTCAGAGCCGCCGGTAGATATATTATATGAAGAGACGATTCAGATTCCGACGGATGGGAAGGTTTTCAGCGTGGAATTTCTGCCGGGACAGTTTGACCAGAGAGCAGACTCGGCGGTGCAATGTGTGAAGTTTCTGAACGAAGAGGAAGAGCCGGTTATTAAGACGGCGGTTACATATTTGATAGCGGGTGAAATTTCCGATGAGGAGTTTGATAAAATTAAGGCGTACTGCATTAATCCCGTGGATTCGAGAGAGACGGATCTGGTGAAGCCGGACACGCTCATCACCGTGTATGACGAGCCTGCGGACGTGGCAGTGTTTGAGAATATGCCGGAGCGGGAAGATTTTATTGATATGCCGCAGGCGGAACTGAAGGAGCTTTACGATTCGTTAGGTTTGGCAATGACCTTTAAGGATTTCTTACATATACAGAATTATTTTGCGAATGAAGAGAAACGGAATCCGACAATGACGGAGATTCGTGTGCTGGATACTTATTGGTCGGACCACTGCCGTCACACCACTTTTTCCACGGAGTTAAAAGAGGTGATGTTTGCGGACGGTTTCTATCAGAAACCAATTAAAGAAACTTATGAAAATTATCTTGCAGTCAGGGAGGAGATTTTTGCAGGCAGGCAGGACAAGTTCGTCTGTCTGATGGATCTGGCGCTGATGGCGATGCGTAAATTAAAGAAAGACGGCAAGTTAGACGACATGGAGCAGTCGGATGAAATCAATGCCTGTTCGGTGGTAGTCCCCGTGGAGATGGATTACGGCGATCGGAAAGTAACGGAGGAGTGGCTGGTCTTTTTCAAGAATGAAACGCACAACCATCCGACGGAGATTGAACCTTTCGGTGGTGCGGCGACCTGCCTTGGCGGCGCGATTCGTGATCCCTTGTCGGGACGCGGCTATGTATATCAGGCGATGCGTGTGACGGGCGCTGCCGATCCAACGGTGCCGGTGGCGGAGACGCTTAAAGGTAAGCTGTCACAGAAGAAGCTTGTGCGCGGCGCTGCGAGCGGTTATTCGTCCTATGGCAATCAGATCGGACTTGCAACAGGATTAGTGAAAGAAATATATCACCCTGATTATGTGGCAAAAAGAATGGAAATTGGCGCGGTTATGGGCGCGGCGCCGAGAAAAAATGTTATTCGTGAGACGTCCGACCCTGACGATATCATAATTCTCTTAGGCGGCAGAACCGGACGTGACGGCTGTGGCGGTGCGACGGGCTCTTCCAAAGTACACACGGAGAGTTCTATCGAGACATGCGGTGCGGAAGTGCAGAAGGGAAATGCGCCCACGGAACGTAAGATTCAGAGATTATTCAGACGGGAAGAAGTCAGCAGACTGATTAAGAAATGTAATGATTTCGGCGCAGGCGGCGTGTCCGTGGCAATCGGAGAACTGGCGGACGGTCTTGTGGTAGACCTTGATAAAGTACCGAAGAAATATGCGGGGCTGGACGGCACAGAACTTGCAATTTCCGAGTCTCAGGAGAGAATGGCGGTTGTGGTAGCGCCGAAAGATGTGGATGCTTTCTTAAATTATGCGTCGCAGGAGAATCTGGAGGCAGTGGAGGTCGCAGTAGTGACCAAAGAGCCGAGACTGGTCCTTAGATGGCGCGGTAAAGAAATCGTGAATATTTCCAGAGCGTTCTTAGATACCAACGGCGCGCATCAGGAGACCGCGGTTGCAGTGGATATGCCGGAAGAGAAAGATAATTATCTGAAGAAAATCGCTACGCCTGCTGTTGCGGACGCTGTGGCAGCGGGGAATGTAAAGAAAGCATGGCTGACTCTTTTAAATGATTTGAATGTGTGTTCGCAGAAGGGTCTGGTGGAGATGTTTGACGCTTCCATCGGCGCGGGCAGTGTATATATGCCTTACGGCGGTAAATATCAGTTGACGGAAACGCAGGCGATGGTGGCAAAACTTCCTGTATTAAAAGGAAAAACGGATACCGTGACGATGATGAGTTACGGGTTTGACCCTTATTTATCCAGTTGGAGTCCATATCACGGCGCAATCTATGCAGTGACGGAGTCTATGGCAAAAATCGTGGCAAACGGCGGAGATTACAAGACCATCCGTTTCACATTCCAAGAGTATTTCAGGAGAATGAGTGAGGAGCCTCATCGCTGGAGTCAGCCTTTTGCGGCGCTTCTTGGCGCGTATGACGCACAGATGGGATACGGACTGCCTTCTATCGGCGGTAAAGATTCCATGTCCGGTACGTTCAATGAAATTGACGTGCCGCCCACGCTTGTTTCTTTTGCGGTGGATATCGGCAGACAAGACAGTATTGTGACACCCGAACTTAAGAAAGCCGGTAACAAGCTGGTTCGTTTCCATATCGCGAAGAATGAGTATGATCTGCCGGACTATGAAAATGTCATGCGTGTGTATGATACCATTCTGACACTTATGTCACAGAAAAAAATTGTCTCAGCTTATGCGCTTGATGCTAAGGGCGTGGCGGCGGCTGTCAGCAAGATGGCATTCGGTAATAAATTAGGCGTGGCAGTGGAGAGCAGTCTGACGGCGGAGAAGCTTTTTGATAACGGATTAGGTGAAATCTTAACTGAAATGACTGTAGACGCGGCAGCCGATTTGACGGCAGGAAGCGGTTTAGATTACACTCTCATCGGTACGGTGACAGAGGACGCGTCATTCGTTTACGGTGACGTAACAATCGCGATGGACGAAGCGCTGCAGGCGTGGACGGACAAGCTGGATAAAGTATTCCCGTATACAGCGGGCAAGGATAAGAGCAAGATAGATTCCTCCTTGTATGAGGCAAAAGAAATTTATGTATGTAAGAACAAGGTAGCGAAACCTACCGTGTTTATTCCGGTATTTCCGGGTACGAACTGCGAGTACGACAGCGGCGCGGCTTTTGAGAGAGCGGGAGCAAACGTCATCACGAAAGTATTTAAGAACCTGACGGCAGAAGACATCAGACAGAGTGTAGATGAATTCGGAAAGGCGATTGGACAGGCGCAGATTATCATGTTCCCCGGCGGATTTTCAGCGGGCGATGAACCGGACGGTTCGGCGAAGTTCTTTGCTACTGCTTTTCAGAACGACAAGATCAAAGAAGAGGTGAGCAGATTGCTGAACGAGAGAGACGGTCTGGCACTCGGTATCTGCAACGGTTTTCAAGCATTGATTAAGCTGGGGCTCGTGCCTTACGGGGAGATTGTCGGACAGAAGGAAGACTCACCGACGCTGACCTTCAATACGGTTAATCGTCATATTTCTAAGATGGCGTATCTTAAGGTAGTATCCAACAAGTCTCCGTGGTTACAGGGCGCGCTATTGGGCAACGTTTATGTTAACCCGGCGTCTCACGGTGAAGGACGCTTTGTAGCGCCGAAGGAGTGGATTGACAAGCTGTTTGCAAACGGACAGGTGGCTACACAGTATGCGGATATAGACGGCAATGTGTCAATGGACGAAGAGTGGAATATCAACGGTTCTTATGCTTCCATCGAAGGTATTACATCTCCTGACGGGCGGATTTTCGGTAAAATGGCGCATTCCGAGAGACGCGGAGACAGTGTTGCAGTTAATATTTACGGAGAGCAGGATTTGAAGATATTTGAGTCCGGTGTTTCCTATTTCAAATAGTGGTGATGAGAAAGACCTCATGTACGGGACAAGCCCTGCAGGAGGTCTTTTCGGAGCAGATAGAAGAGGAAGCGAATATACAAACTATGGAAAGGGCATGGTTATAAGGAATGGGGACAGAACAAGAGGCAGTTGAACAAGCAGTAGAAAAGACAATAGAGGTAAAAAACGATTCCATACGGCAGGAATATGCTTTTGCATCAGATATAAAATTGAAAGAATGTAAGTACTGCCGTGTCATGATACCAAAGAAGGCAAGGATATGTCCTAACTGCAAGATGATTCTCAAAAATCATATTTTTCTGAAGATGGCTGCTACGCTTGTAGTCATTGCATTAATCGGAGGCGGCTGCTACTGTCTATCCGCTTATTGGGGGATCCTGCCCGATTCAATGGTGCCGGTATGGATTGCGCAGCAAGAACCGGCTGAACCGGTCTTAGAGGCGACTACAGTGGAAACGCCGGAAATCGCGGCCGAAGCAAAGACCGTGGAACCTGCGGAAGTTGTGGCCGGAGCAAAAACCGTGGAACCTGCAGAAGCTGCGGCCGGAGCAAAAACCGTGGAACCCGCAGAAGTTGCGGCCGGAGCAAAAACATTAGAGTCCGCGGAAGCAGTAGACGGGGAGGGAACTATAGAGTCTACGTGGGTTCCGACCGTCGCGGAAGAGCAGGAAGTCAAGGAAACAAATAATAGCGGCGATGAAACGGTAAAACCGGCGGAGAATAAGACTAATACAACGGACAAGAAAGAAGCGGAAGGTAAAGATGAGACAAAAGAGGACATCTCCGCGTCAGATTCGGTAGATGAAGACAAAGAAGAGACAAAGATTCCGGCAGATGCGGATAAGGAGGAGACAGCATTCCGTACGGATTGTGAGAGAGTCGGCTACAAGTCACTGCTCAGAGAGCAGCAAGACCATCTGGATGAGGCAATTATGCTGGAGGCAGAGGTGATCTGCATGGTGGACGGCGGTTTGTTCGACGAGAACACCTATTATCTGTGCATGGCGGAAGAGAAGAACAGTATCGAGCGTTATTATATTATCAGGGATGACAGGAAGACAGATGAGACATTCATTTTGGAGGGAGATTTTCTTACAATCTATGGGCAATTGTTTGGAAACTGTAAGGTTCCGGCAAATCTGATTGAAACAAGACCGACTGTTCCTGCGGTATCCATGCTGTATTGCGATTTGGCGGAAGAATAAAGAAACAGAGTCGCGCGGCAGAAAAGGGGCGGACAGTGTAGCGAAGAACAGAAGAAGCGAGAACGTGTTTTGGGAATTGAACGAGTGGAACTCTTGTGCTATAATGAGTCGATTGCGCGTAAGATTTGACATTTTAGAAGGAAACAGGTGACGGAATGAAGGCATTCTTAATTTTGGAAGACGGTACTATTTTTGAAGGAACACATATCGGAGCATCCAAAGAAATCATCAGTGAAATCGTGTTTAACACTTCGATGGCAGGGTATCTGGAAGTGTTGACAGACCCGTCCTATGCGGGACAGGCGGTATGCATGACTTATCCACTGATTGGCAATTACGGTGTCTGCAGAGAGGACATGGAGTCTCGCAGAGCATGGCCGGATGGTTTCATTGTCAGGGAACTTTCACGTATTCCCAGTAATTTCAGGTGTGATATAACGATACAAGAGTTTTTGGAAGAAAACGGCGTTCCCGGAATTGCTGGAATTGATACGAGAGCGCTTGTTAAGATTCTCCGTGAAAAGGGAACCATGAACGGTATGATTACAACTGATGAAAACTACCGGTTGGAGGAGATACTTCCGAAGTTAAAAGCGTACACGACCGGTAAGGTAGTGGAACTTGTGACTTGTAAAGAGAAATATACGCTGACTGCAGCTAAGGAATTATCGGACAATGGTCCAGTTTCCGGCAGCTCGCGGTTTCAAAAAGAGGAATATGAGAATGGGATTCGTGAAAAAAAGCCCAGTATGGTGCGCAAGCTGAGCGGACAAGGTTTAAGAGTGGCACTCCTTGATTTGGGGGCGAAAGATAATATTGCCAAGTCTCTTGCGGCAAGAGGCTGTGAGGTAACGGTCTATCCGGCAGGCACTAAGGCGGAGGAGATCATAGAAGCAAAACCTGACGGTATCATGTTAAGCAACGGGCCCGGCGATCCGAAAGAGTGCGTCGGAGTGATTTCGGAGATTAAGAAGCTGTATGATACGGATATTACAATTTTTGCAATCTGCCTTGGGCATCAGTTGATGGCGCTTGCCACAGGTGCAGACACTTATAAGATGAAATACGGGCACAGAGGCGGCAATCATCCGGTGAAGGATTTGCAGACCGGCAGAGTCTACATTTCTTCCCAGAATCACGGGTATGTTGTGGATACGGATAAGCTGGATCCGAAGGTGGCAATTCCTGCATTTATTAATGTCAACGATGGTACCAATGAGGGCTTGTCCTATACCGGCAAAAATATCTTTACGGTACAGTTCCATCCGGAGGCGTGTCCGGGACCGCAGGATTCAGGAGACTTGTTTGACAGATTTATTACCATGATGAGGACGAAAAGTAACTCTATGTAAGCAAAATACGCTTACTAAGAGTTACTAAGTTTCGTCCGGAAGAAATGTCGCTGGCGCGCATATTCTTCCCGGAGATTGTTGAGAGTACAATAAATAATGGAGGTATGAAATGCCTAAGAATCCAAATGTAAAGAGAGTACTGGTGATTGGGTCGGGACCGATTGTGATCGGGCAGGCGGCGGAGTTTGATTATGCAGGCACACAGGCGTGCCGCTCTTTGAAAGAAGAGGGGATGGAGGTCATCCTTGTAAATTCCAATCCGGCAACCATCATGACGGACGGTGATATCGCGGATAAAGTATATATAGAACCGTTGACGACGAAAGTGTTAGAGCAGATTATCATCAAAGAGAAGCCCGATAGTCTGTTGCCGAATATGGGTGGACAGGCGGGTCTTAATCTTGGTATGGAACTGGATGAGTCCGGTTTTCTGG
>VSOA01000132.1 GCA_009774585.1 Lachnospiraceae bacterium | reverse complement strand
GTATAAATATAGAATAGTATAAAATAGGATAGTATAATGCGAGGTTATAGATTATAATGAATGAAAGCAGACTCGTAACTTTAGGGGCGCACTGCGGAAAGTAATAGGGGATATGATACCGGGACATGGGATATAGAACAGAAGCGTATGCTTCGGAACGGGGGCAGGTATGGAACGGGAAAGGGCAAACATGGCATGGATGAATCACAAAGAGGCGCCTCAGGAGCAGACAGGGCGGCTGACTCTTCCGACGGACGTAGACATGGTTGAGGAGACGCTCCGTCTTAAGGAATTGCTAGGGGCTGACGCTCTCAGAGACTGTGACGGTACGAATATGCCGGCGGAACTTTTAAGTCAGAATGCCAAGATATATGCCACGTATTATACGACAAGAAAAGACAATGAGTGGGCGATGCAGAATCCTGAGGAGATACAGCAGGAATATTTAATAAGCGACCGGCTGACGGCGAAGGGAGAGAGCCTGCGTATAGAATTGATGAAAGGGTTTCATACGGAGCAGCTTAAGGTCAATACGATCGACGAGCCGAAGCGATGGTGGGAGGTTGTAGACCGGACGACGGGAGAAGTGGTTCCTACGACTCAATGGGAATACGATGAGCAGACCGGAGAGGTCGTCATTGAGACGATTCCGTATCATCAGTATACAGTTAGTTTTCTTGCATTTCTGATATGGGATCCGGTACATATGTACAATTTCATTACGAATGACTGGAAGGATGCGCCGCACCAGCTTACATATGATGTCAGGCAGCCTAAAACGCAAGTCTATGTGAAGGAGAAGCTCAGACGATGGTGCGAGGAGAATCCGGATGTGGACGTGGTGCGTTTTACGACGTTCTTTCATCAGTTTACACTCACTTTTGATGATAAAAAGCGGGAGAAGTTCGTGGAGTGGTTCGGCTACAGCGCCAGTGTCAGCCCTTATATCCTCGAACAGTTTGAGGAGTGGGCCGGCTACAAATTCAGACCTGAGTATATTGTGGATCAGGGATATCACAATTCTATCTTCAGAGTGCCATCCAAGGAATTTAAAGACTTCATAGAATTTCAGCAGATAGAAGTATCCAAGCTGGCGAAGGAGATGGTCGATATTGTGCACAGTTATGGCAAGGAAGCGATGATGTTTCTCGGCGATCACTGGATCGGTACGGAGCCGTTCGGCAAATATTTCAAGGATATCGGCTTGGATGCAGTAGTCGGTTCCGTTGGAGATGGTGTAACATTACGAATGATATCCGATATTAAAGGTGTAAAATATACGGAAGGAAGACTGCTTCCATATTTCTTCCCGGATGTGTTTACCGAGGGAGGAGATCCGATCGGGGAGGCGCAGGATAACTGGATGAAAGCGAGAAGAGCCATTCTGCGTTCACCGCTCGACAGAATCGGATACGGCGGTTATTTGAAGCTGGCAAGCGAGTGGCCGGGATTTATCGGGCAGATTCAGAAGGTAGTGAACGAGTTTCGGCAGATTCACGAGAACATGCAGGGAACGAAAGCATACACTGCGCCATTTAAGGTGGGTATCTTAAACTGTTGGGGCAATCTGAGAAGATGGATGGCTAATCAGGTTCATCATGCGTTATGGTACCGGGAGATTTATTCTTATGTGGGTGTGATTGAATGCTTAAGCGGTATGCCGATTGACGTAGAGTTTATTACGTTTGATGAGGTGCGTGCCGGAATTGACCCGGCTATCAGAGTGATTATTAACGCGGGCGACGCTTACACTTCATGGAGCGGCGCCGGGAACTGGAAGGATGAGAGAGTTGTGTGCGCCATTCGCAGCTTCGTGGACGAAGGCGGCGGGTTCATCGGCGTGGGCGAGCCGAGCGCCTGCCAGTATCAGGGACGTTATTTCCAGTTGAGCGATGTACTTGGCGTCGATAGGGAACTCGGTTTTTCCATGAGTACGGATAAATACAATCAGATGTACGACGAGTCACAAGGACGGCACTTCATTCTGGAGGATATTGAGGGAGACATTGATTTCGGCGAGGGTAAGAGCCGCATCTATGCGCAGGGAGAGGACTATCAGATATTAAACATGGACGGGAAATACAGCCGTCTTGTAGTCAATGAATATGGTAAAGGCAGAAGCGTTTACTTTACAGGGCTTCCATACTCTCCGCAAAACTGTAGGATTCTTCTGCGGGCAATCTACTATGCGGCGCATCAGGAAGAAGAGATGAAGAAGTTTTATGTTACCAACGTAGAGACGGAACTTGCGGTATTTGAGAAGAGCGGCCGAATCGCTGTTATCAACAATTCTAAGGAGCCGAGGCAGACGAAACTCTATGTGTATGGTAAGCTTCAGGAGACACTTGATTTGGCGCCGATGGAGATGCGCTGGGTGGACTATGAGAAATAACACAAGATATTTATACGGCATGTCTGTACGTACGCAGCAGGTGTGATAGAATAGTAACGAATGTTATGAAATTCTCCCGGAAATGTTTGTCCGGGAGAATTTTGTACGTTATAGGAAATCTCACAATTGTTGACAACTTTGACACATCTGCATGGTAGAATCAAAGCAGGAAGTTCAGCGAAAGAAGAGGGGCGGTCATATGAATGTTTTGATTGTGGAGGATGATGAGGCAATCGCCAATTTACTGTATATGGATTTATCTGATGAGGGATATCGGTGCACATGCGCTAGTGACGGCAGGAAAGCGGCAGATTTGCTTGAGCAGAACACCGATTATGACTTTATTTTGTTAGATATTATGCTGCCGGAGATTAACGGGTATGAACTATTGGAGTATATTAAGCCTATGGATATTCCCGTTATTTTTCTGACGGCAAAAGGGACGGTGCAGGACCGTATACATGGACTTAAGATGGGGGCGGACGATTATATCGTCAAGCCTTTTCAGAGCGGAGAAGTCATTGCCCGTATGGAGACGGTGCTTCGCCGGTACGGAAAAAACAGAAAAAGGCTTTCTTTTGCAGATGTCGAGGTTAACATGGAGTCGCGCAAGGCATATCAGAACGGCGTGGAAGTTGAACTGACGGTCAAAGAGTTTGATTTGCTGGTTGAATTGATACAGAACAAGAATGTGGCGCAGTACAGGGACAGGTTGTATGAAAAAGTGTGGAACGAGCCGTTTTTGGGCGATACGAGAACATTAGATACGCATATTCAGCGGTTGCGTAAGAAATTAGGCTGGGAAGAGCGCATTAAGACAGTGTTCCGTATCGGATACCGTCTGGAAAATGGTTAGGACTCGGTATTTTCGTGCATACAATTATATGCGATAGGGAGATACCATGGAGGAAAGCGGAATGAAGCTGGGAGCAAAGATGTTCTTTTGTATCACGATATTTTTCAGTGTGTCGTTTCTGTTTGGCGGTTATCTGCTGATTTCATACTTCTATGATATCACGATGGAACGGGAAATTGAGATGGCGGTGGAGCAGTATCAGTATCATAAATTCGTGGTGCAGGCGAATCTGATCATGAGAGGGGAAGAATGGTTTCATCGGACACAGGCGGAGGAGTATGACCTGGATGATGCTTTTGCCGGTATGAATGGTATGACGGCGCTTTTGGCGATGGATGGAACAGAGTTATTTTCTGATTTTTCGGAAGAAACGCAGTTCGACGGCTTACTTCAAAACATTATACAAAACCATGTGAGTTATCGGTTTGTCACTGCCGGCTCACGGAGATATTTGCTGACGGCAGGAAGTGTGATGCACGGTGATGCAGGCGTATATCTGGTGACCGGAATGGACGTCACGGGCGTCTTGGAGCAGCAGGAGCAGATGACGGATAAGTTCGGCATAGTGTACGGGGTGATTATGGGAGTCGGCAGCGTGCTGATATTTGCCTTGTCTTTTACTTTGACCAAACCGGTTAAAAAGTTATCGGAGGCTGCAAAAGAGATTGCCGACGGAAATTATGGAAAACGGGTTGTTTCACATGGCGCGGATGAGGTTGGACAACTTTCGAGAGATTTTAACCGGATGGCTGCCGCCGTGGAAGAAAAGGTACAGGAATTGTCAGACAGTGCGAGGCAGAAAGAAGACTTTGTCGCGAATTTCGCGCATGAGCTGAAGACTCCCCTCACGTCCATTATCGGTTATGCGGATCGCATTTATCAGAAAGAACAGACGCAGGAAGAAAGGAAACGTGCCGCTTGGTATATCTGGAACGAAGGAATGCGCTTAGAAGCTTTGTCCCACAAGCTGATGGACATGACGGTACTAAGCCATAAAGAGTATGTATTACAGGAGACGGATGCGGCGGCGCTGCTCATGGAATTGGCGGCGGATGCGGAATATATGTTCGACGGCAGGGGACTTTCTGTTGCATGCAGTGCGGAACGGGCTGATATTGCCGTGGAGTATGATTTATTTAAAACACTTTTGTTGAATTTGGCGGATAATGCCTTAAAAGCCGGCGCAACACAGATTCAGATTACTGGCAGAAGGCGTGGCGTAGAGTACGGTATATGGATAAAGGACAATGGAAGCGGAATTCCGGCTCAGGAAATCAAGAGAATTACAGAGGCATTTTATATGGTGGATAAGTCGCGTTCGAGAAAACAGCACGGTGCAGGCATTGGATTGGCGCTTTCTGAGAAAATTGCACAGATTCATGGCAGTACGTTAGAATTTGAGAGTGACGGGGCAAGCTGGACGGAAGTCAGTCTACGTCTGAAGTGTAAAGGAGCGGAGAATGATGAGCAAGAGTAGGATTGATACGTTGGCGATGTTTCTTTTGGCGGGCTGCATCATTTTCGGTGGATGGTTTCTGACGAAGAGTTTTCTTATGCGGCGGGAAGTAAAATATTTGAACAGTATCGGACAGATTGCAGTGCAGTCTTCCGAAATCACACTTTTTGAAGAGAGCGGACAGGAAGACGCAGTGCGGCAGGAATCCGGGCAGCAGAGGGCACAAGAGGAAGAATTTCACGGCGTTATGATGAATGAGTATGAGAGGGCGCTTGTACTTTCAGTCTGGGACTATGGCGGCAAGGAACTGCCCCATGAACCGATGAACGGGCAGATGAATATGGAGCAGGCGATTGACGCAGGAAAAAAATGGATAAAGAATGTAGCGGAATACGGTGTTTATACAAATAAGCTGCAGGAGTGCGATTTCGATGCGACGAAAGTGAATCTGTGCAGGATTGATAACTCTATGCTGTACAGCAATATGCAGGAGGAGATGTACAGTTACTGGAGCCTGCGATTTGTCAAAGAGGGAGTTTCAGTGGATTTAACGCTCCATGCTGCCAGCGGGGAAGTCTGGAAAGCAAGAATCATGGTTGAAACGGGAGACGAACCGGTGGAAGCATATGATCAGGGAGACTTATTGAAAATCGCTTTTCCATTTATGGCTGCAAACCAGGAGACGGAGTTGATAGCACATACGGAAGAGAGGGAGGTAAAAGAAGGGGGCGCTGTGAAAGTAAATATAGAGAATCAATGCTTGTGTGCCACGGTAAGGCAGTATCAGGTACAAGTAAATGATGAGCTCACCCGCACGGTGGTGGACTTTGAACTGGGCAGGAAATAGGAGATATTTGACAAGTATGACACATTTTATATGAAAGTAAGAAACATATCCCGGCTATGATGGAATTGTCACAGCCGGGATTTTGCATGTACGAAAGCGTGGAGTGGGGGATTATGATGCAGATGATAAAAGAGATAACAGAAGTTATTGTATATGTAGCAGTTATGGGATTTATCGGGTGTGCTGCAGGAATGGGTTTGATGAACTGCATAGGGATAACATGATATTGGGAGGACAACAGATGAGAAATGAAGCAAGGAGCGTCGGAATAAGTAAAAGACAGGCGGAGTACCGCGCAAGAATATCCGTTACTTCTGCAATAGGATCCGAGATGGGGATATCAGATATACGAAAAAAGTAATTACATCGGGATAGCCGGGTGCGGCCCCACTTGTCTGGCAATGGTCATGTATTATCTGACTAAGGAGGAGTCGTTCACGCCGGATAGGATTGCAGCATATGCCATGTCAAACGGGTATTATGTGGAAGGGACGGGGACCGCGTGGGCGTTGATGAAGGATTTGCCTGAAACATACGGCATAGAAGTGAAAGAACATAAAATATCTGAACGGGCATTGAAGGGGGCGCTGGAAGATGGCGAGCTGCTGATATGTGCCATGCGGGAAGGAGATTTTACCGCGGCAGGACATTTTATTGTGATTTATGGGTATGATGAGTTCGGCTTTAAGGTGAATGACCCGAACTGCGTGGCGAGAAGCCGCAGGAGATGGTCTTATGATGAAATTGGAGAGCAGATCAAAAATGTGTGGGGATATAGAAAGAATACAGAAAACTTTGCGCAAACGACTTTTTATATGTTATAGTGTTTCTGCTAAGATACCGACCGAATTTGCGATTGCGTAAGGCGGATTCGGTAAGAACAATGGGCATAAAGTATGGAGAATACGGAATGATGGAAACGGCGAAGATATTAGTTATAGAAGACGATGAGGGATTAAACCGCGGTATTTCATTTGCATTAGAGCAGGAAGGTTATATGGTGGTGAGCGCGAGAACCATGCAGGAGGGAAATGCGCTTTATAAGAAGGAACAACCGGATGCGGTGATTCTGGATTTGAATCTGCCGGACGGAGACGGACTGGAGTTGTGCAAAAGAATACGTCATTTTTCAGAATTAAGAGAACCGGCTATTCTGATGCTGACGGCGCGTGATATGGAAACCGATGAGATTATGGGACTTTCGAGCGGGGCGGATGACTATATGGTGAAGCCTTTTTCCGTAGCGGTCATGAAAATACGTCTTCGGAATATTCTTGGCAGGAGGGCAATGAATGCTGCAGCAGATGTGAAAGACTCCGACGCCGGAGCAGAGGATATGCTCGTATCGGGCGACGTGATCATTGACCGCAAGACGTTCCGGGCTTCCTTGGCGGGACAGGAACTGGACCTTAGTATGACAGAGTTTCGCCTGCTGCAATATTTGATGGAAAATAAAAATCAAGCGTTATTAAAAGAACAGATATTACAGAGGGTGTGGGATGTTGACGGGAATTATGTGGAAGAAAACACATTATCAGTCAATATCAGCCGTCTTAGAAAGAAACTGGGCGGCAGCTATATACGCACCATTCAGGGAATCGGATACTTGTGGGAGGAGAAAGATTGAAAATTAAAATTTTCAATCGCGAGATTTGTGTCTGCGCGCTGCTTGCCACAAACTCGTTCATGCGCAAAAAGCAGCGCAGAAATGGAGAAAGATTGAAAGCGCAAATGGTGATAGGGATATTGTCTGTCTGCCTTGTACTGTGTTTTGCCGTGATCATCGTAAGCACGATTTATTTTCTGCGGCAGTGGAAGAAGCTGGATCGTATTTTAGATAGTTTTTGGAAGGAACAAAATAATAACGCAAGTTATACAAAGACATGTTTTTCAGATGTCTCAGAGACAAGAGAATCCCGCATAGTAAGTCAGCTTAGTCGTATTTTGAATGATGCGCGTCACAAAGAGTATCAGGCGGTAGAAGACAAGGAACAGGTGATGGAACTACTATCGGACCTCGCCCATCAGTTTAAGACGCCGCTTGCCAATATTGTGATGGATATGGAAATTTTACAAGGATCCGAAATTGAGAAAGATAAGCGTAATGAATTTCTGAGTCATGCCCAAAAGCAAGCCGACAAATTGCAGTGGCTGATGGCTGACCTTCTGAAAGCTTCCAGATTGGAAAACGGCATGATTCGTTTCGAGGCGGAAAATATCGGAATCAAGGAGACGATTGCAAGATCTGTCAGCGCCGTCTATGCGCAGGCGTCGGCTAAGAATATCGAGCTGATCGTGGAAGAATTCAAAGATTTTTGCCTCTACCATAATCCGAAATGGACCGCGGAAGCGATGGCGAATATTCTGGAAAATGCGGTCAAATATTCGCCGGAATACAGCAGTATACGGATTAGTCTGACCAGAATGGACATTTATACGAAGATTACGATTAGCGATGAAGGAATCGGCATTCCCGAGAGTGAATACAATTCCGTATTTAAGCGTTTCTATCGCGGCAGCAAAGTGGAACAGCAGGAAGGAAGCGGACTGGGGCTTTATCTTGCGCAGCTTATTTTGCAGTGTGAGAAAGGCTATATCACCGTTTCATCCAAGGTAGGGCAGGGAAGCAGTTTTTCGCTGTTTTTGTTGAATGGGGACGAAGCGCATGCATTTTGATTGCTATAACGGATTCTGTTTCAGTTCTGACAAAAATGTCATATCTTTTTCTCGTCCTTGTCACAATACTGTAAGAAGCGGGTGTTAAACTGGTATAAAAAGAAGTATCTGACAAGGAGGAGTACATGAAAATCTTAGAAACCCATGATTTGAAAAAAATATTACGGAGAAGGCGACATGCAGGTCAAGGCGTTAGACGGTGTAAATCTGTCCGTGGAGGAAGGCGAGTTTGCTGCGGTGGTAGGGACGTCCGGTTCCGGTAAATCCACACTTCTGCATATGCTGGGCGGACTCGATTATGCGACGTCCGGCACGGTGACGGTGGCAGGCAAGAAGATTTTCGAGTTAAACGAGAGAGATTTGACGATTTTCCGCAGGCGGCAGATTGGCTTTATCTTTCAAAGCTATAATCTGGTACCGATCTTAAGCGTCTACGAAAATATTGTATTGCCTCTGGAACTGGATGGGAGAAGCGCTGATAAGGATTTTGTTGAGAAGATTGTGCGCACGCTGGGCTTGGAGAGCAAACTGGATAATCTTCCGGGGCAGCTTTCCGGCGGGCAGCAGCAGAGAGTGGCGATCGCGCGTGCACTTGTGACGAAACCGGCAATTATTCTGGCGGACGAGCCGACAGGCAATCTGGACAGCAAGACCACGCAGGAGGTTCTGGGGCTACTCAAACTGACAGGGGAGCAGTTTCATCAGACGATTGTCATGATTACGCATAATGAGGCGCTGGCACAGCTCTGCGACAGAGTGATTCATATTGAGGACGGCAGGATTATGGATGACTGTGTACAGGGAGGTGGCGTTCATGAAAAATAATAATGGTGCGGCTGTTCGCAAACTATCAAACCGTAGTCTAAAGAATAACCGTATGCGCAATATTTTTGCGGTGACGGCAATTACGCTTTCCGGGATTCTTTTCACAGTAGTTTTTTCTCTGGCGATCGGCGCAATGCAGGCAGCGCAGGAAAGTACGATGCGGGAAGTTGGAAGCAGAGCGCATGCGGGCTTAAAAGGCGCGACAAAGGAGCAGTATGAGAAAGTGGCGGCAGACCCGATGGTGGTAAAGAGCAGTTATAATATTTACATCGCAACGGCGGATAATATCATGAAATGGAGTGCGGAAATCCGATATCTGCCCGAGGAAGACACGCTGCAGGACATGTTCATCGAGTTAGAGGAAGGACATCTTCCCACAGCGGAGAATGAGATTGTCGTGAATACGTTTGTGCTCGACGAACTGCACCTGCCCTATGCGCTGGGGGAGAAGATACCGCTGACGTTCCGCTTTATGGATAAGACGATTGAAGACGAGTTTGTCGTGAGCGGATGGTATCGGGGAGACTATATATCGCATGCCAGCGAGCTTTTTGTATCGGAGAATTATTGGGAGAAGTTAAAAGGTTCTCTGACAGATGAGGATTTCCTGCGTTGGAGACAGACGCATCCGGAGGATAGGGACGTGGGGTTGTACGCCGGCAGCGTCTACTTTGACAGAGCGTCTAATCTGAATGAAAAAATAAGGAGTGTTATTATAAATGCCGGATATGAGCCGGAAACGGAACTGGATTACGGCGTCAACTGGGCATATATGAGCAGCCGTGCAGAATCAGCGGATCCGTTTACAGTTATGATGATCGTGAGCGCGGTTTTGGTCATTCTGATTACGGGGTATCTGATTATCTATAATATT
>VSOA01000131.1 GCA_009774585.1 Lachnospiraceae bacterium | reverse complement strand
ATATTATATAGAAAATAGAGAACAATGCAAAGTATAACTAAGAAAAAGTATGCGAAGGGAGCAGTTTGGATATGTATGACTTGATTATAGTAGGTTCCGGTCCGGCAGGATTATCAGCGGCGGTTTACGGCAAACGCGCCGGATTTAATCTGTTGGTGATGGAAGAAAAGCCTATGAGCGGAGGGCAGGTATTGAATACTTACGAAGTGGATAATTATCTGGGGATGCCCGGCATGAACGGGTTTGATATGGGAATGAAATTCAAAGAGCACGCAGATATGGCGGGTGCGGAATATAAGACGGCAGTCGTCGCGGCAATTGAAACGGAGGGAGAGACGAAAATTGTAAAGACGACTGACGGGACGTGTTATGAAGCAAAAGCGCTCATTCTTGCCACGGGCGCACAACATGCATTGTTGGGCGCCCCCGGAGAGGAAGAATATAAAGGGAAGGGCGTATCATACTGCGCTACCTGTGACGGCGCTTTTTTCAAGGGAAAAGATGTGGCGGTAGTCGGGGGCGGTGACGTTGCGGTGGAGGACGCAATTTATCTGTCGCGCATGTGTCGTAAAGTTTATCTGATACACAGACGGGATCAGCTGCGCGCCGCTAAGACGCTGCAGGAAAGGCTGCTGAAATGTGAGAATGTGGAAGTGCTTTGGAACAGAGAAATAGACCGTATCTACGGTGACGATCTGGTGGAGGGCGTTATGCTGCGTCATGCTGCGGGGCAGAAGCCGGCGGAACAATCCGGTGCAGGGCGGTCCGGAACGGAAGAGGCGGCGACTAAGCGGCAGCACAAAGAATTGGCGGCAGCAGAGCGGACAGTGGAAGAACTGGCTGTGAACGGCGTGTTTATTGCCGTGGGAATGCATCCGAACACCGAGGTATTCAGGACGGCGGTTCCCTGTGACGTACAGGGATATGTAATTGCTGGCGAGGACTGTGCAACGGGAGTGCCGGGAGTCTTTGCGGCAGGCGATATCCGTACGAAGCAGGTGCGGCAGATTATCACCGCAGTTGCGGACGGCGCCTGCGCGATTGGGTCTGTAGAGAGATATCTGAATGAAAAGTGATTGATAGTACAGATTTAAAATTCTCCCGCTGGTGCATTAGTTTGCGGAGAATGCGAAGCATATACCCCGAGCTTGCGAAGAAAGGTTTGCGGAGAATGCGAAGCATATATGCCGAGTTTGCGAAGCAAATCTCGTAATTGAGCTTTGCTCAATTTGTTACATTGTGTGAATTATTTATGAATTTATGGAAATGGCACAATAAGTTGCGCAAATCCGCGGTTTTGTTAGTATATGCTGTGGTTGACAAAAATCTTTTTCAATGTTATATTATACCCAAGATGTAACAATTTCGTAACAAATGAGGTAACATATGAAAAAGAATGTTAAAATCGCAGCATGTGCAATGGCAGTAATCTTTATTTTTACAGGTACGGGGCTTGAAGTAAATGCCTCCGGGAATATCGGTTCCGTTTTACCGTCGTCAGGTATAGACTTTTCATTACAGAATGAAGACAAATCAACGTCTCTCTCCGCATTGCAGGAGGAGGCAGAGAAGGAAGCAATTAAGAGCGATACGGCGTCCGGAGGGGAAACGAGCGGAACAACGATCGGAAGCGTGCAGGTTGGCAGCTTTGCTGAACTGGCAAGTACTGAGGATACAATCAGTGCGGCTCCGCCGAAGAAGATTGAGGATACTATCGTTGTCAGCAAGGGATATACGGAAGACTTGAAGAAGGCAGCGAATACCGGACTTTCGGAGGAAGAGGAGAGTTTCAAGGATCTGGTTATCGCGAAAGTCAATGATTACGTGAATGTAAGAGACATGCCCAGCGAGGACGGCAATATCGTAGGTAAGCTATACGATAAGTCCGTAGGCAATTTTATAGAAGAAGAGAACGGCTGGTACAAAATCAGTTCCGGTTCTGTGGAAGGTTATGTGAAAGGTGAATACTGTGTGACAGGTGATGCCGCAGTTGATTACGCTAAAGAAGTGGGAACCCGTATCGCGACAGTTACGACGACTACCTTGTTCGTGCGTGAACAGCCCGGTATGGAGGAGACCATACTCGGTATGGTGCCCATCGAAGATCAGTTGATTGTAACGGAAGAGTTGGACGGCTGGGTCAAAGTCAATATTGAGGAAGGTGACGGTTATGTGTCTACCGACTATGTGACTATGTCCACAGAGTTTGTCAAAGCAGAATCGATAGAAGAAGAGAGAGCAAGACTTGCTAAGGAAGAAGCGGCAAGACAGGCGGCGAAGGAAGCGGCTACTAAGAAGGCGGCTGAGAGTGCTTCTTCGTCCGGTTCGCAGACTTCCGGCGGTAAGACATATGAGAGTCCTACCGGAAGCACAGGCGCTGATGTAGCTAGGTTCGCAGTACAGTTTGTGGGTAATCCGTATGTATATGGCGGCACGAGCCTGACGAACGGTGCAGACTGCTCCGGGTTTGTTATGAGTGTATACAATAACTTTGGTGTAAGTCTTCCTCATTCTTCTGCGGCGGATAGAAATGTAGGAGCAACCGTGAATGGAATCGAGAATGCACAGCCGGGCGATATCATCTGTTACTCGGGTCATGTAGGCATTTATGTCGGTAATGGACAGATTGTACACGCATCGACGTCAAAGACAGGTATCATTGTCTCCAATGCGACATATCGTTCCATCCTTTCTATCAGAAGAATTTTCTAAATTGAGGATATATTTTGTATAATAGAAATAAATAATGATGGCGGCTGAGTAATCAGCCGCTATTTTTGACATTTGCGTTAGAGGATGTTTGTGTATCTTGTACAAATTTTCGGACAGGCCGTGCTTCTCCGGTCCGGAACATACATAGGTTATCCACATGTTAAGCTGGGGGTTTGTAGCGTGAAATGAACTTATACACCGATTTATCCACCGTATCCACATGTTTTTTGTTAAAAAGATATATTAGACTTATGGAAACCGAAAGAACGGACGTTTTGTGAAGTTATCATAAAAATGTAAAAAAGCTTCATAATTTGTAGAAAAGGGCTTGACTTTTGAGGTGTCAAAAAAGACGAAACAAGTCAGATGAATTGTTGCAACAAGGAGGAAAAATATGGTATAATGACTACACAATAATCCAATGGAAGGGATGATGAATATGAAATTTATAATTGTTGGAAAGAATATTGAAGTAACTGAGGGGTTAAGGGCAGCAGTAGAGGACAAAATCGGTAAATTAGAGAAGTACTTTACCGAGGACACGGAAGCGCATGTTACGCTAAGTGTTGAGAAAGACAGACAGAAGATTGAAGTGACAATTCCGATGAAAGGCAATATCATTCGTTCTGAACAGGTCAGCAGCGATATGTATGTATCTATCGATCTGGTGGAAGAAATCATCGAGAGACAGCTTAAGAAGTATAAAAATAAATTGATTGATAAGAAGCAGGCATCATCCTTCTTTAAACAGGAGTTTATGGATAAGGAATACATGGATGATGAAGAAGTGCAGATTATTCGTACGAAGAAATTCGATATCAAACCGATGTATCCGGAAGACGCTTGTGTACAGATGGAACTTTTGGGGCATAATTTCTTTGTTTTCTGTAATGCGGAGACAGATCAGGTCAATGTAGTCTATAAGAGAAAAGGTAACACATACGGATTGATTGAGCCGGAAGTATAAGAGCGCCGGACAAGCATCGGTTGGCTGCCGGTAATGAATCATAGGAGATAGCGGATCACCCTGTCAGATGTGGCAGGGTGATGTTGTGTAAATAACGGATAGAAAATATTCAGGAGAGCTTTTCGAGGATTGATATGATGGATATTCTTATTATGCTCATGCATATCTGTGCGGTTTTGACTTGCGTTTTGTGGATTGCATATTATTATAAAGTAAGTGTCGCGGAGACGATGCCGGTGTTCGTCTGCGGGCTTGTGCTCGTCCTTTATATTCTGGCGGCATTTCGTCATTTGTCATGGATCGATATCGTTGCCGCAGCGGTAATTGCGTTGTTTTTGCTCCGGATAATGACTGGGACGCAGCAGGAGAAAAGTAAGTTTGCCAAAGCGTGTCTGGAAAATATGACGCAGCCGTCAACTATTGCGGCAATCTTTACAGTAGTTGCGGTGATTACCCTTACTTCAGGCAAAGTGGTATCGTGGTGGGACGATATCAACTTCTGGGCTTCTGATGTGAAATCACTCTATTTTCTGGACGGTTTTGCGGGCAGATACGCAAATGTATCTCCGGAGTTCGGAGATTATCCGCCCGGAGCACAGTTGATTAAATGGTGGTTTCTTCACATGAGTCCGCATGTTTTCCGGGAGGGACTTGCCTTTGCGGGCTACCATACAATGAATATGGTATTCCTGTTCCCGCTTTTTAGGAAGTTGAAAGGCAGAAACATACCGGTGATATTTCTTACGGCGACGGCTTTATGGATGCTTCCGAGTATTGCGGAGGTATACGGATATGGCGGATTCTGCGCCGATTTGACAATGGCGTGTATCTATGGAGGATTTCTGCTGGCAGTGACTGAACTTGGCGAATGCTCCCGTGAATGCTGTGACAGGCGGACAAGAATATTTCGTTACGGAAAGTGCGCCCTATATCTTTCCGTACTTGTATTGATTAAATCAATCGGGTTTGTGTGGGCGCTGTTCGGGATTGTGTTTATGATGCTGTACTTGAGAGGCAGTAATGAAATGAAAGAACGGGAAACCGCCGGTATTCACGAAGAAGTTTCGGAGAACCGAAGGCATGTGCAAATCCGAAGGTGGCTTCCGGCAGCCGTTACAGCGGCGGCGCCTGTACTCACGGGCGGAAGCTGGCTGTTATTCTGTTTGATCATGCGCCGTGTGACCAAGACTACGGCGACGGCTGTCAAATATATGACGACTGACGAGTACGGCATTTCCGGATATACGCGGGAGTTTGCGCAGGCTTTTGCACGGGCGTTTGTCGGACTGCCTTTACACAAGGACAAGACTGCGGCAATCGACATGACGCCGCTTTCGTTCTATTTGTGTATCTGCCTGATCGTTATCATTTTCTATAAAACGCGGATTATGCCTAGGGAGAAAGGAAAGACTGTACTTTACTTTACGATCGTCAGCGGAGCGCTTTTCTACATGGTCATTTTTGTCGCACACATTACAATCTTTGCGACGGAGACACAATATCTGGAAGCGGCGGGAATGATTTCTTCAATTGAACGGTATGGGGCGCCTTTTACGGTTGGGACGTTGATTTTGCTGGCGGGTATCTGGCTGGAAGGAGCAGACAGATTTGTTGCGCATGCCGATGTGCAAGAATGGCAGAGGATTGGCGGATTTGTTTCCCGGTACGGTGCGTATCTGTGTCTGATTCTTTTTGTGGCATTGACAGCGGGTTATCAGGTTGGGTATGATGGACTGGTTGGGTATCGGGACGATACGCAGGCGAAACTGGAGGAACGCGCAGGGATGCTTGGCAGTGATGAGAGGATGTTTCTTGAGGCGATACAAGCTCTGGGGACGGATAGCAGCACGAGAGTATGCTATATCAGGAGAGGGGACGCGCCGCGCTGGGTGAATAACAGCTATGCGGCGTATGAGGCTTCACCTGTGTCGGTCGTATTCAAAAGCGTGAATTTGAATGATGCGCCGACGGACTTTATGATGCAGGAAATCCGTGCTTCCCATGCGGCATATCTCTATGCGGAGGAGACGGATCAGGACGCCGGGGCGGTTTTCGACCGGATTACGGATGACGACGCCTTTACCTGCGGTGTACTGTATCATATAGAAGACAACGGAACGGATATAAAACTGACAAAGATGTCGCAATAGTGGAAAGGGAAATCGTATGGATTCCTACTATGATATACCGGTTATCATACCGTCATATGAGCCGGACGATAAGTTAATAACGCTTCTTGAGGCATTGAAGCAGACGGGAATCAGTCATGTGGTGGTGGTGGACGACGGAAGTGGCGCGCAGTATGAAACGTTTTTTGAACTGGCGGAAGAAATGGATAACTGCACGGTGCTTCATCATGCGGTCAATCTCGGCAAGGGGAGAGCGCTCAAGACGGCGTTCAATCACTGCCTGCGGGTGTATGGCGAATCACCCGGATGCGTGAGCGCGGATTCCGACGGACAGCATACGCCGGCGGATATTCTCGCCTGTATGCGCAAATTGTGGGAGAATCCGCAGGCATTAATATTAGGATGTCGTGATTTTGATGCGCCGTCTGTTCCGGCGAGGTCGTCATTCGGCAATAAGTGTACGCGCAAAGTGTTCCGATACCTTTTGGGATTGTCCGTTTCGGATACCCAGACCGGACTGCGTGCCATTCCGACTTTATTCATGAAAGAATTGATGCAGGTCAAAGGCGAGCGGTTCGAGTATGAGACCAATATGCTCATTGAGACGAAAAACCTGAATATTCCGATATTGGAAGTGCCTGTGGAGACGGTTTACATTGAGGAGAATAAGACCAGTCATTTTAATCCGATTAAAGATTCGGTAAGAATCTATCTGGTATTCGGCAAGTTTCTTTTTTCATCGCTCTCTTCAAGCGTGCTGGATCTGCTGCTTTTTCATATACTCTGTATGGCGTTTCTGCCTTTGGGAGAAGAAATACGGGGGATTCCGTATATCGTGGCGGCGACCGTGGGCGCGAGAGTGATTTCGGCTGTATATAATTTCCTGATTAATTACCGGGTAGTGTTTAAGAGTAAGGGAAATCTTGCGGTCACAGCCGGTAAGTACGGACTGCTTGCAGTCTGCCAGATGATGTGCAGCGCGTTTCTTGTCAATGGTCTGTACGGTCTGGTTGGAGGGGCAGAGGTCCTGATCAAGATGCCTGTGGATGTTTTCTTGTTCTTTGCAAGTTTCGTTATCCAGCGGGAATTTGTATATCGCAGGAAATCGGCGCCCGGCAGCGGCGATTAAGAGACTGTCGCACATTCCCGCTAAATGATTTGTAATGTCGTAATTTCATATAAGATTAAAGAGGAAACCCTGCGGGCTGACATAACCCGCGGGATTTTTTCATATACATAACCATAAATCTGCCCGTGGTGCGGGCGGCAGACGGAGAGTATATGGGGAAAAATTTTTTAAAAAAGGGCGGAATCAGATATGCCATCAGAGTTGAACTGATTCTTCTGCTCGCACTTGGGTGTGTGGCGATGAGCAGAGAACTCACAGACAGATGGAACGATTCGGCAAAACAGGGAGGCGGCAGTGAGTGGGTATCGGATACGGGCGAAGCGATAGAAGTCTCGGCGGAAGGAAACTATATCAAGTGGGTGGAGTTCCACGTAACCTGCGAGGCGATGGCTGCCGCTTATGAATTGGACGTGGAGACTTACGGTAAGGCAATGCATCTGAACTGGATTGAACTGCTTGCTTATGTGGGTGCAAAGACGGGCGGAAAGTTTGATCAGAACAGCGTAAAGAAGATTAACGAGGTGGCGGCAAAGCTTCAGAACGGGGAGACGACCATGGACGAACTGACGCAGGACATGGAGTACTATGACTATTATCTGGAAGCATACACCGCGGTGCTGGACGGTATGGTCGGAGAGTTTTCCTTAAAAGAGGGAGAGGAGTGGCAAAAGTATTATGGGTTGAAAGCTTTTTCACCGATTGCCAAAGGCTTCGATTACAGTCATTATGACGACTTCGGTTCGTCCAGAAGCTACGGATATTCCAGACCGCATTTGGGACATGACATGATGGGCCAGATCGGTACGCCCGTGGTGGCAGTGGAGTCCGGCGTTGTGGAGGCGCTTGGCTGGAACCAGTATGGCGGATGGCGCATCGGCATTCGAAGTTTTGACGGTAAAAGATATTACTATTACGCGCATCTTAGGCAGAATTATCCCTACGCGGAAGGATTGAAAGAAGGAGATACGGTCACGGCAGGAGACGTCATCGGCTATATGGGGCATACCGGCTACAGCACGAAGGAAAATGTCAATAATATCGAGGTAGTGCATCTTCATTGGGGACTGCAGCTTATTTTTGATGAGTCCCAGAAGGAAGGTAATAATGAAATCTGGATAGACTGCTATGAATTGACCAAATTTCTCTATCGCAACCGCAGCGAAGTGGCAAAAATCGGAGATACCAGAGAGTGGCGCCGAACCCGTGAAATGGCAGATCCTGAGGTAGAAAAGCATTGCAAAAAGGACACCTCTATGATACAATAGGAAAAGCGGACAATGATAAAAAAATAACAATCGTTGTCACTCTCGAAATTCAAAGATTTATCTAACAATTATACCACAATGGAGGGAAAAAAGATGGCAAAAAAAGTTGTTTTAGCAGGTGCTTGTCGTACAGCTATCGGTACAATGGGCGGTGGCTTAAGCACAACTCCGGCTGCAGAGCTTGGAGCAATCGTAATCAAAGAGGCATTGAACAGAGCAGGAGTGGCTCCTGAGAAAGTTGATCAGGTGTACATGGGCTGTGTCATCCAAGCAGGACAGGGTCAGAACGTGGCTCGTCAGTCCTCCATCAAAGCAGGTATTCCGAATGAGGTTCCGGCAGTTACCATCAACGTAGTGTGCGGTTCCGGTTTAAATTGTGTTAACATGGCTGCACAGATGATTCAGGCAGGCGATGCGGACATCGTCGTAGCAGGCGGTATGGAGAACATGTCTATGGCTCCCTACGCGGTAATGCAGGGACGTTATGGATACAGAATGAACAACGGCACATTGGTTGATACAATGATTAAGGATGCATTGTGGGATGCTTTCAATGATTATCATATGATTACGACTGCGGACAATATCTGCAGAGAGTGGGGACTTACCCGTGAAGAACTGGATGAGTTTGCGCTTAAGAGCCAGCTGAAGGCTGAAGCAGCGCAGAAGAGCGGCGCTTTTGACAAAGAAATCGTACCTGTTATGATCAAGAAGAAAAAGGAGATGGTCGAGTTCAAGGTTGACGAGGGACCGAGACCGGGCTCCACGATTGAAGGACTTCAGAAGTTACGCGCTATCAATCCTGACGGATTTGTTACGGCAGGTAACGCTTCCGGTATCAACGACGGTGCGGCGGCAGTCGTTGTAATGAGCGAAGAGAAGGCAAAAGAATTAGGCGTGAAACCGATGGCAACATTTGTAGCGGGCGCGCTGGCAGGATGCAGACCCGAAGTTATGGGTATCGGTCCGGTACCGGCTACCCAGAAAGTTATGGCGAAAGCAGGCTACAAGATTGAGGACTTCGATATCATTGAGGCAAATGAAGCATTTGCGGCACAGTCCGTAGCAGTCGGCAAAGAACTCGGTATCGATGTTGACAAGCAGCTCAACCCGAACGGCGGCGCAATCGCTCTAGGACATCCGGTAGGAGCTTCTGGATGCCGTATCCTTGTAACCCTGCTTCATGAAATGGAAGCCAAGGACGCTAAGAAGGGTCTTGCGACTCTGTGTATCGGCGGCGGTATGGGTTGCGCAACAATTGTCGAGAGAGACTAACGTGAATGAAAATACCATTCACGCGGAAGAAACGTCCACAGAACGGACTTGCTGCAAGCAGCATTCTTCCCATGATTATGAGAATTCCGTAAAGTGGAATCATGCAAGGAATGCCCATCATACAGAGCATTCTCCGTATGGGGCTGAGTATCCGGAGTACGGGCGTTCTCTGTGACACATAGATTTGAAACATGTTGAATAAGGAGACACATAAATGGAATTTGTATTATATGAGGTAAAGGGACAGGTTGGGGTAATCACCATCAATCGTGAAAAGGCTTTGAATGCACTTAACTCTACAGTGCTGGACGAGCTTGATAAAACTCTGGACGGCGTGGACTTGAATGAAGTTAGATGCCTTATTTTGACAGGCGCAGGTCAGAAATCTTTTGTGGCAGGCGCTGATATCGGAGAGATGAGCACGCTTACTAAGGCTGAGGGAGAGGCTTTTGGC
>VSOA01000013.1 GCA_009774585.1 Lachnospiraceae bacterium | reverse complement strand
GCACTACTGCGCAGGATTATCTCAACACATTCACTCTGTCCGGCAACGATTCCTACTTTTCACACGAAACGATGCTGCTCCACAATTACCATTTTACGAAGCACGCACCGCATTTCCATGATCATTTCGAGATTATGCTTGTTCTGGAGGGGACGGTACTACAACGGATTGAAGATAAGGATTATCTTTACAACACCGGTTCCTGCTGTCTGATCAACCGCAGTCTGTGCCATATCGAGACGTTCAACTCCTCATCCAAGATACTTTTTATCGGTCTGTCTGTAGAATTGATCGAAGAACTTTTTCATTCCTGTCAGTCGTCTTACTTTGATAAAGAACGGGAAATCGCCGACAGCGAACTGTATCATTTTATCATATCGGACATCAAATCGCCCGGCAGAAAATCTTATCTGGACTTTATCCCGGCATGGCATAACCAGTCAAACAGTGCGGATCTGCACAATCTGACGGAAGAACTGATAGGCACCATTCTTTTCCCGGAATTTGGCTCGTCCTACCGGATCAAAGGTATTTTGTGTCATCTGCTGCAATACTTATCTTCACCGTCCAACTATCACTGCACCTGCGTGGAGTTGAACCGCGACAATGATTTTCTGCTCTTTGCCCGCATCAGCCATCTCCTTGAAGAAAATGACGGCCGCATCAGTCGTACAGAGCTGGAACGTTCCCTTAATTACAGCGGCAATTATTTAAACAGGATTACAAACAAGTACACGGAAATGTGTCTCTTCGATTACGGCATGACATTTTGTCTAAAAAAAGCGGAATATTATCTGCTCAATACCAAAGACTCCATCTCTGACATTGCGCTGCGGCTGGGATTTTCCAACCGCACGCATTTCTATACATTATTTAAAGAGAAATACGGTATAACGCCGAACGGCTACCGGAAAACCCATCGCAGAAGCATGGAAACGCGTTAAAAAGGGATACTGCCGAAGCAGTATCCCTCTCCTTATCTGTATTGTGTTTTATATATTACGTTTTATAAATTATGTTTTACAGATATTTCTTCAAATCATCCGCCTTGTCAAGTTTCTCCCAAGGCAGATCCAAGTCGTTACGTCCGAAATGACCGTAAGCTGCCGTCTGTTTGTAAATCGGACGGCGAAGGTCGAGCATCTTAATGATACCTGCCGGACGAAGATCGAAATTATCGCGCACGATATCTACCAATTTCTCATCGGACACCTTACCGGTGCCGAACGTATCTACCATGACGGACGTCGGCTGCGCCACGCCAATTGCGTAAGACAACTGAATCTCACATTTGTCTGCAAGTCCTGCCGCAACGATGTTCTTAGCCACATAACGAGCCGCATATGCAGCGGAACGGTCCACCTTCGTGCAATCCTTGCCGGAGAAAGCACCGCCGCCGTGGCGCGCATAACCACCATATGTATCCACGATAATCTTACGTCCGGTGAGTCCCGCATCCCCATGTGGTCCGCCGATTACGAAACGTCCTGTAGGATTGATAAAGAATTTGGTATTATCATCAATCAACTCCTTCGGAAGAACCGGGTCAAACACATATTTCTTAATATCCGCGTGAATCTGTTCCTGCGTCACGTCAGCGTCATGCTGTGTGGATAATACAACCGCTTCCAGTCTTACCGGCTTGCCCGCCTCATCATACTCTACGGACACCTGACTCTTGCCATCCGGTCTTAAATAGGTAAGCGTACCGTCCTTACGCACTTTCGTAAGCTGCAATGCAAGCTTATGCGCAAGCGAAATCGGGTAAGGCATATATTCCTCCGTCTCGTTAGTGGCATATCCGAACATCATACCCTGATCGCCGGCGCCGATCGCTTCAATTTCAGCGTCGGACATTTTATTCTCTTTTGCTTCCAGCGCTTTATCCACACCCATCGCAATATCGCTAGACTGCTCGTCAATTGCTACCAGCACGGCACATGTGTTGCCGTCAAAACCGTACTCGGACTTCGTATAGCCAATCTCTTTGACGGTGTCACGCACAATTTTCTGCATATCCACGTATGCGTTCGTTGTGATTTCTCCTGTCACCAGAACGAATCCTGTGCAACATGCCGTCTCGCAGGCAACGCGGCTCATCGGGTCTTTGTCCATGCACGCGTCCAAGATAGCGTCGGAAATGGCATCGCAGACTTTATCGGGATGTCCTTCGGTTACTGATTCTGAGGTAAATAATCTCTTCTCCATGTTTGTTCTCCTTTGCTTTGTATAATGATTGTATTTCTGAATTGCGCGTATCAGCAGACTCGGAATGTTCCATTCCTCGTTCGCATTGCTCGTCACAAGCCGCCCTTGACACTTCTGCGTGCAGGCACTCGCCATGTCTCTGCCGTTTCCTGACCCTGCTTATCCGCGCAAAAAATCCGCTTACCTAAAATAAGCGGACCTGACAGTCGATAATCAAATCCTCTTATTGTTCGAGCTGCCGTATGACAGTATTTTCGCTCAGGTTGGCACCTTCCTTAAAGGGGTTGCCGTGGCTTCACAGATCCTATGTATCTCCACCACTCTGAATAAGAGAAAACATCACAATATGGAATTTTCATATCTATATATAACATACACCTATATAAGATGCATGTCAATATCAAAATATCGACCCAACCGACAAAACCGGCTTTCAATGAATCGTTGCAATCCGGTCATCCGACTTTTAATTTAAACTTCTGTAAATCGCGTTCGGTAGATACCTTATCAATCTGCGCGCCAAGCCCTTGCAGCTTCAGATGGAAATCTTCATAACCGCGCTCAATATACTTAATATCATCTATGGTCGTGACTCCCTCCGCTGCCAGTCCCGCTATCACCAAAGCCGCACCGGCTCTTAAATCAGGCGCCGTAATGCTCGCGCCGGTATATTTCTTCACCCCGTCGATAATCGCCGTATTGCTTTCCACTTTAATGTTCGCACCCATACGAGTCAACTCGTCCACATATTTAAATCTGTTCTCGAAGATACTCTCCGTCACAATACTCGTTCCGGCTGATAATCCGAGAGTCACCGTAATCTGCGGCTGCATATCCGTAGGAAAACCCGGATAGGGGAGCGTCTTCACATGCGTATGCCCGAGCGGTTTGGACGCCACGACGCGGACGGCATCGTCGGATTCCTCTACCTCGCATCCGATTTCAAGCAATTTCGCACTGATGGACTCCAAGTGTTTGGGAATCACATTCTTGACCGTCACATCGCCTTTGGTAACGGCTGCCGCAAACATAAACGTGCCCGCTTCAATCTGATCCGGAATAATACCGTATTCAGTACCATGCAGTTTCGCCACGCCTTTGATTCTGATGACATCAGTACCTGCGCCTTTGATATTCGCACCCATGCTGTTAAGGAAATTGGCAAGATCAACGACATGCGGTTCCTTCGCCGCGTTCTCAACTACCGTCTGCCCTTCCGCCATGACTGCCGCCATCATCACATTCATCGTCGCGCCAACCGAGACAACGTCCATGTAAATATGGTTGCCGGAAAGTCTCTCTGTCTCCGTAATAATCAAACCATGTTCAATTCTGACGCTCGCGCCCAATGCGCGAAAGCCCTTGATATGCTGGTCAATCGGCCGAAGTCCGATATTGCATCCTCCCGGAAGCGCAACTTCCGCTTTCTTATATTTGCCTAATAACGCACCTAACAGATAGTAAGATGCCCTGATTTTCTTGATAAAGTCGTCCTCTATGATTAAATCATTAATCTGAGAAGCGTTAATTCTAACTGTGTGCCTGTCTGTCTTATTGATGATAACGCCGATGCTTTCCATCGCCTGAAGCAGTACATTTGTGTCTCTGACATCCGGTACGTTCTCTATCACTACGGTCTCATCCGTCATGATTGCCGCAGCAAGAATAGCCAGCGCAGCGTTCTTCGCACCACCGATTTCCACCTCGCCGACTAACGGATTCCCACCTTTAATCGCATATTGTTCCATAATTGTCCCCTGTATATTAAACGAAATCAAATCATTAAAATCAAATCATTAAAATCAAATCTTATAATCTAAAAGTCTAAAACAATTAATTAACAGTATACCATATTTTACACATTTGTAAATGGGAATCTACGTTCGGCATCAAACCTGCGCCGCCAAGCGCCTTAATTCAGGTAATTGAGCGGGTTCACCTGCGAACCGTTGATCAGAATCTCAAAATGCACGTGCGGTCCCGTGCTGACGCCCGTATTACCGCTTAAGGCAATCTTCTGTCCCTGACTTACGGTTTGTCCCTGCGAGACAAGCACTTTACTTAAGTGTCCGTATCTGGTCTGTCTGCCATCCGCATGATTAATATACACAACATAGCCATAGCCGCTTCCCCAGCCTGCCTTCGCAACGGTTCCTGCGGAAGACGCCATAACCGCCGTTCCTACCGGCGTAGCCCAGTCAATTCCTTTATGATAGCTGCTGGCCCCTCTCGTGGGCGCTCTTCTTCTGCCGAATCCGGACGACTGGCGTCCTCCTGAAATCGGTTTAATGTAGGTCGGCGGAATCTTTGTTCCCCGCTCTACAATCTTCGGCACCGCTTCATAAGTGATCTCTTCTTTTAAAATATCACGCACCAGTTCCTCATTATTGCGGTACGAAACATTTGCCACTACCATTCTGTGCCCTGCCGACGGCTCCTGCAGCGTCTGCGTCTGTGTGGTATACCAGTCATCATTATCTACATATATGATGTCCGCTTCATAATCTTCCTCATAGTATACTTCTTCTGTACGTTCTACCGATAACTCCGGTTCCGGTACGGTAACGATCAGCTCGTCCCCCACACGAATCATGGAATTTTCGTTCTCTATCGTCTCATTCATGGCAATCAGATCCGCCAGCGGTATCTCGTTCTTCTCAGCAATCTGGGAGAGCGTATCACCGGACACCACTTCATAGATCTGTTCCTTCTCCTGTTCCTTCGTCACTTCTTCTATCGCCTGTGAAAGCGAAGTAATCTCATAATCCTGCAGATAGGACTCCACCACTTCCACCGTATCGCCGAATTCCAGAGACTTAAGTCCCAAATCATAATCCGAGAAATCCTTCTCGACCGCCGGTTCGATATCTGCGAACATCTCGTCCAATGTCGCGCTTATTCCGACGCTGGTCATGACTTCTTCGGCTGCTTCCTCTTCCTCCTGCTGCTCTACGGCAGAATAAATCTGTGTTGTGAGAACATTTAATTCCCGTTCCCCGTCAAGCACCAAATCCACATAATACTCATTCTCATCGTCATACTTATTGATAGACGCCTGCAGCAGTGCCAATACTTCTTCCGTGCTCGCAAGGTTCACGGTATACTCGTTAATCTTCACGGTATAAGAACGGTTCAATGTCTCTTTGACACTTCCCCTGAGCACCGTCGCCATATTAGAAGTTATGACGCTCGCGTCGTCTACAGTTCCCCAGAGAACCTCCGTACCTTCATAGCTTAACTCGCTGTCAGCAAGCACCAGCTCATCGCTGGTTGCCGCAAGTCTTTTGCGCGCTGCGATCAGACACCGTTCTACCTGACCGGGATCTCCCACAATACCGACTCTCGTACCGTTCAGATACACGGTAAAAATATTGTTCCCCGTATGTTCCAGTTCCTGATAACTCGGGAAAAACAATATCGCCGCAAAGATTGCAAGCGCCGCAATCTTAATATATGCAATTCTCATTTTTTTATAATGTCTCGTAAATAATTTCATCATAATTTCTTCGTCTCTTTTTTGTAACAAATTCGTAACATTTTATATTCTAACAGTATTTCCACAAAAAGTAAAGTGATGTATAATCCAAGTATGGATAAAATCATTTTTCACATAGACGTCAACTCCGCTTACTTAAGCTGGAGCGCTTTGCAAAAACTGCATAAAGGCTCCGACATTGACCTGCGCGCCATCCCTGCCATTATCGGCGGTGACATGGCGAAACGCCACGGTGTCGTGCTGGCAAAATCCATTCCGGCAAAAGCTTACGGTATCGTCACCGGTGAACCGATTGTCAACGCCATGCGCAAATGCCCGAACCTGACACTGGAACCGCCTGACCACCATCTGTATCACCGCAAGAGTCAGGAATTAATGACACTATTGTCAGATTTTTCTCCCGACATCGAACAGGTCAGCGTGGACGAATGTTATATGGATTATGCCCCGATAAGAAATCACTATTCTTCCCCGGAAGACGCCGCTTGCATCATCAAGAACCGCGTCAGGGACCAGTTGGGATTTACGGTAAACATAGGGATTTCCGACCGGAAAGTACTGGCAAAGATGGCTTCCGATTTCCGCAAACCCGATTTGGTGCATACTCTGTACTCCTATGAAATCAAAGATAAAATGTGGCCTCTCCCTGTTTCCACTCTCTTCATGTGCGGACACTCCAGCGTGGAAACCCTGCATAAGTTAGAGATATTGACTATCGGAGATTTAGCCTGTGCAGACCGCTCTATTGTTGAAGCCCACCTAAAAAGTCACGGTGCCCTCTTGTGGGAATACGCCAACGGCATCGACAACTCCGAAGTAATGACCGTGCAGGCTGACGCCAAGGGAATCGGTAACTCCACCACCCTGAGTCAGGACGCCACAGACAAAGAAACTGTCTACCGCGTGCTGCTCTCCCTTGCCGAATCCGTATCACACAGACTTCGTGCCCAAAATCAGACAGCCGGCATGATCAGTACGGAAATCAAATATAACACCTTCAAAAAAGTGTCTCACCAGATGACGCTCTATACCCCTACCAACCAGACGGATTTAATCTATCAGACTGCCTGCGCGCTTTTTGATGAAATCTGGGACGAAACTCCGGTGCGGCTTCTGGGCATACGCTCCTCCAAACTTGTCGCCGACACGGAGCCGGTGCAGCTTTCCCTTTTCGATCTGCCGCAGACCATGCAGCCTGCTGCCCCTACGGCGCGCACCCTGTCCTCTTCCAGAAAAAAAGAGCGGCTGGACGCTGCTCTCGACTCCATACGGAAACGCTACGGCGATGACGCCGTTGTGCGCGGCAGTCTGATAGCAGCACGGAAATCAGATAAGCCAACGCACAAGGACTGAATCTGCTTCATATAATCCAAAAAGAAGAACCGTTTTACCGGTTCTTCTCGTATTATCGTCTCTTCTTATCTTATATCATCGTGCCAAATCAGTTCTTCCCCGTTCCCTGCTTTCTTTTCTTCTGCACGCTGTACCCAAACTTTCCTATTTCCTCACCTACCGTAAGATATCTCCCATGTGAATAGACAAGCGGCTTAGCGCTGTTTAAATGAAACCTGCCATTCTCATCCATATACTGCTCATCCGCATGAACCGACAACACTTTGGCGAGAAACATATGGTGTGTCCCCAGTTCAAGTTTCTGCGTCACCCTGCACTCGAGATTCACCGGACTTTCCGCTACCAAAGGCGCTCCCACATGTTCTGCGGGAACAGGCGTCAGTTTCATCTCCTGCCATTTATCGACGTCCCTTCCGCTCTTCACACCACAATAATCCGTAGCATACGCAAGATCCCCCGTAGTCAGATTAATCACAAATTCGCCCGTCTCTTCTATCATATGGTAAGAATACCGCTCGGGTCTGACGGAAATGGATACCATCGGCGGATCGGAACAAATCGTGCCGGTCCATGCCACGGTAAACAGATTCGCGTTCCCCTCACGGTCAGCCACACTGACTAACACAGCCGGCAGAGGGTACAGCATATTACCCGGCTTCCAAACCTGTTTGCTCATAACTTCTCTCCCATCCGTCAGAATTGAATGGTAATTGAAAACAACTGCACAATAATATCGACAATCACGCCAATCATCGTCAGAATGGTAAACACCAGCGTTGCCTTGCCCGCTCCGTTCTTACTATGTCTCTTCTCACTTTGCAGCACTTCCGTCTGTTTATTCAGTTCATCGGACACTGCCGCCTGCACGTTGCGATATACTTTTACATTTTCCCTATGTAGGAAATCATCCGACTGCTTAAATTTCTCTTCCAAAAGTTCTTTAATCTGCGCCAGTTCCTGTTCTTTATCGACTCCCTGCGCATTTACACTCTGCGAATTTGCTTCCTGCATGGCTTCCAGTTTCTCCATGCATTCCTTCAAGACAGCCTGCACTTCTGTTACATTCTCCACCGTCTTCAAATTGACCTGTCGGATTTCCCTCATCAATTCGTCATACGCCTGCATCTGGTTCTGAAGCTGTTCCATTTTAACCGCCTCTGCCGTCATATTGGCGCGAATCATCTCCTGCGCATTTCTTTTTTGTGCAAGTTTATCAATAAAAGTATCCATTACGTTTCCTCCGTCCGCTGCCGCTGCGCTCCTCAGTTGTATCAATCCCCGATTAATATGCCTATTACAAAAAACTAAACAGCTTACTGGCATTTTAACATCTTTCTATCGACATGACAACTGCAAAGCGTATGCCGTCCATACTTACGCGCAAAATCCCGGCAGTTCCGTTAACATGCCGTTTTTATGTAATTTGTACAACTTCAACCTTCATTTTTGCTCTTCATTGTAAATATTCACGATAACTTTACATGATGTTCATAATTTATTCACATTTGAATCGTATACTTTAACTATACCAATCAGGGAAACATGTAATGTTTAACATTACACACATAGATAAATTTTTTCATAATAGCCCAAGCGCCGAAAGGTGCTTGGGCACTCCTCATTTTATGGAGAGATTCTGAAAGCATCATAAAAGAGTATCGCACGACAGTCTTCACTGCCACCTGCGATACCCTTTCGTCATTCTTTCATCATTCTTTCATCATCCGTACCATCCGGATGCACCGGTCCGTCCGGGTTAATATTCATCCAGTTCCTGCTGCTCTATATGCTGGATTTCTTCATTCAACGCCAGCATTCTTGCATCCAGCTCAGACACCATCTGCGCACACTCCACCAGTTCATCCTTGATGTGCTCCGGCGCATTGCCCTCAAACTTATAGTGTATCTTGTGCTCAAGGCTCGCCCAGAAATCCATGGCAACCGTTCTGATCTGTATCTCTACCTTCGTATCGGCAATACGGTCAGACAGATATACCGGCACAGTCACCAGCATATGATAACTCTTATATCCACTGGCCTTCGGATTGACAATATAGTCTTTCACCGAAATCACCTTAATATCACTCTGGTTGCTGATCATCTCCGCAATCTGATAAATATCAGAAGAAAAAGAGCATATTACACGGATACCCGCAATATCATTGACATAGCGGATCATGTTATTGATCGTAGATTCATATCCGTGCTTCTTCAATTTCTTAACAATACTCTCCGGCGTCTTAATACGCGATTTAATATGTTCAATCGGATTGTATCTGTGTACATGCTGGAACTCATCATTTAAGATTTCCAATTTCGTAGAAATCTGTTTTAAAGCAGAGTTATAAATCAGCGTCACTTCTTTCCAGCTGTCAATGTCGCCGTCTCTGTCTATTCTTATTTCCATTTTTCCCCCTAGAAATCACCATATTTTAATTATCGTTGAACCCGGACCCGCCATTAAACCGTGCTCATTCGTATCGTATATCTGCAGTGTAACCTTGATTTTGTCTCACTGCATAGTACTTATGTACAGTATACCACACCATCCGTCAAAAATGTATATTTTACACAAAATTTTCATAAATTTTTAATTTTTATTGTGTATTTTTCATGTCACCTCATCCAAATCCGACTTTAAACAACAACATATAGCGGGTATCGTCACCACGTAAGGGTACATATAGCGTATGAGTACCGTCGGCGAAAGCAGAAGCGTCATATAATAGGCAGCTAAGAACATGACAGGAATCAGCATTTTGTACTTTCTTCTATATATAATTACCGCCATGTACATACACAGCATCCACCAATACAACGCCGGTGCAAATATGATACGGACGACCGGCACATTTTGATAGACATTATCCGAGACGATCCGTTCCATCAATCCACGCAGCCCCGGAAGATAACTGTGCTCTATGATCTCGCACCCGGCAGGCATCGTCCTGTTATCAGTCGAGAGATATCCGAAACCGCTCTCCGTTCCTATCCCGTATATCTGCGCATGAGTGCAATCCTCTATAAACCAATACCCGATAGAATTATGAAGGAAGGCGTCTATATAAATCTGAGGATGGGCCACCCCCAGTTTTATCCATGTTTTGATCAATCCCGCCGGATTGTCATGAATCACGGCTCGGTTCTTCACGGGATCAGCAAGATACGGATTATACGCCGCAAAAACCCATTCCGAAGGCAGATATTTCTCCACTTCCTGCCGCATGGCAGGCGGCAGTGTCTCCTCTGCCTTCACTCTGGTACGCGCCATCTGCTGCAGAGGAATGCTGAGCATTTCCCGCGGACTGCCGTTCCTAGCGCCCGTAACAGCCTTCAGTGAGACATTTCCCACCCCAAACAGAACAAGTACGGCAAGCGTACATACAAGATATCTTTTCCACACTCCGGGCTTAACATCACGCATTCTATACAGCCCGAACGTCAAGCATGGCGCAGTGAGCACAAAGGCATATACCGCATTGTTTCGAAACAGTAGAAGCAGTACCGACCACAGCATATATAGAAGCCAGTTTCCTGTCGCCGCCCCATCCTCATTAACCGCATGTAACCCGCTTTGTAGTCCGTTTTGTAGTCCGTTTTTGTCATCATTCGTCTCTGCGCGCCCTAACTTCGTCACAAGCCTGTGAAGAGACAGTGTATACAGCAGCACAAGCGCCGAAAATAATACGTCTTTCGTCGTGCTGAGCGCCAGAATGGAATTCGTCGGAAATAGCGCATAGAACAGAAGCATTATATTTCTCAGAAATACCGATGCGCCCTGCCGATACAGATAGGCGATCGTATATCCGAATACTGTCGCCATAAGTAACATCTGTACTACGGAATGCATCGCCATACCCGCCGAATAAGAACCGGGCAGCAGACCGCCCAGCTTAAAAAAGGCTCCCAGAAATAGTGTATGGAGAAGCGGGTGATGGGTGCTATAATCATGCGCAATTACTTGATAAAGCTGTCCTTCCGCATCGTATGCAAACACCGACGGATAGTAGGCGAGAAAAACAGGCAGCCAGCACAAGAATATAATCAGGCTTCCGGTCAGCCAGACCTGCCCGAAGCGATACCGTTTCGGACTCGGCTCTTCATGCGTTTTGACGTTCCTGCCGCAAAGCGCCAAAGAGACGCAGGCTGCTGCCGTCATCGTCAGACATCCTATCTGCATTATCAGTCCCGGCAGCTCTTTCAATCCGGCAAGCGCGGTGCCGTCGCGGCGTAACCGGCATCCCAGCACGTATGCGGCCGTCATAAACGCCCCCCACAGCAGTGCGTGGAGTTTCAGTCTTCTTTCCTGCCGCCTCATGAATCTGTCAATCAACAGATAAAACAGCACTGCTCCTACGCCGCCAAACAGCGCGACGGCAATCCGTGGCGCGGATTGCGTCCACTCCTCCAAAGACACCACTAAATTAATATTTATGACGGATAGTGCCAAAGATATGACCGTTTTTATATATTTTTTTTGTAACAATGTGATTTTTTCTACGTTCACGTTCCTTATTCCCTCAGACTTTATATAGCATTTCATGCGCAAACCGCTCTTTTCGCCTTAAGTGTAACATTTTATATGCAAAAGAAAAAGTATTTACTTTTAATGGCAGGATTTGTATAGTATTATAGTAGATTATCATGTGAAATAATATCAAAAAGATATGATCATGTATAAAGGAGCGCAGCTATGTTTCGTCTTTGGGCTAAAGAATTTCAGGATAACCACATGTTAAGAGATACCGTCATCGCAGATTCCTCCGATGACACGCGCACGCACAAAGTTTTTCATGCTCTGGACGAAGTATGCTATCAGTTCGATCTGGGCAAACCGATCTGGCTTGATTCTACCATTCAGGACTTCAAGCGCCATGACAAAGCCAGATTCACACAGGATAACTTCATCGAGAACATAGACTTCGACTATCTGGAAATCCACGTTATCGAGGAAGATTAGTCATTCCAGACTTTTCCGTATAATCTTTATATTCCTATGCATAATTTTATTGACTTCGCATACTTTAAGTAGTAGTATTATGATATATTATATGTAGTTTTCAAAACCACATAACAAAGTTTCCTTGTTGCTACGAGGAGTACGAATTATTAGGATCATGAATTATTAGGATTATGAAGAAAGAAGGGATTATCTATGCAAATTACAATTCGCGAACCCGGAAGCGCCATCACACATTTTATCGGCATGATGCTGGCAATCATAGCCGCTACACCGCTGATGGTGAAGGCTGCCGGCGATTCAAATCCTACTGCTTTTATTGCGATGGCGATATTTATCTGCAGTATGGTAGCCTTATACGGTGCCAGCGCCATATACCACAGTGTGACCGTCAAGGAAAAAGTCTTAAATGTCTTCCGTAAACTGGACCATATGATGATTTTTGTTCTGATTGCCGGCTCCTACACGCCCGTGTGCCTTGTCGTTCTCGGTGACAAACTCGGCTACACGCTTCTCGCCGTTGTGTGGGGCATCGCCATCATTGGCATGATCACAAAAGCTTGCTGGATCACCTGTCCGAAATGGTTTTCTTCCGTGATTTATATCGCTATGGGCTGGGTATGTCTTGCAGTCTTTGGAACCTTGCGGAATAATTTATCGACAGACGCATTCCTATGGCTTCTTGCCGGCGGCATCATCTATACCATAGGCGGCGTGATTTATGCCCTCAAACTGCCTATTTTCAACTCGCGGCATAAGAATTTCGGTTCTCATGAAGTATTCCATCTGTTTGTAATGGGCGGAAGCATCTGCCATTTCATATTTATGTATCTGTATGTAGCATAAAAAATCGAGCGTCAGAAGACGCCCCGTAAATTCTACGCACTAAAAAAGAAGAAGAACGACTGTCCCGTCTGTTCCTCTTCTTTTATATTTCATTTTCTAATGCAAACAATAACCGCTATCCGTTCTATCGCTTAGTCATCATAACCGTTCGGATTGTTGCTCTGCCATCTCCAAGAGTCTGCGCACATCTCCTTGATGCCGTACTGTGCTTCCCAGCCAAGTTCTCTCTTCGCCTTATCCGCATTGGAATAGCATGTGGCAATGTCGCCTGCGCGTCTTTCTTTGATCACATACGGAATCTTCACGCCGGTAGCTTCCTCGAAATTCTTCACGATATCAAGTACACTGTAACCTACGCCCGTACCTAAATTGTAGATGCAAAGTCCTGCTTTCTCTTCAATCTTCCTAAGCGCCTTCACGTGTCCGACTGCGAGGTCAACTACATGGATGTAGTCACGGACGCCTGTTCCGTCCGGCGTATCATAATCGTTGCCGAACACACCCAGTTCTTTTAATTTACCCACAGCTACCTGCGTAATATAAGGCATCAGATTGTTAGGGATACCGTTCGGATTCTCGCCAATGGTTCCACTCTGATGTGCGCCGATGGGATTGAAATAACGAAGCAGAATCACATTCCATTCAGGGTCAGCCTTCTGCATATCGGTAAGAATCTGTTCCAACATGGATTTCGTCCAGCCGTAAGGATTGGTACACTGTCCTTTCGGGCATTCCTCTGTAATCGGAATCATCGCCGGATCGCCGTATACTGTCGCCGAAGACGAGAAGATAATATTCTTCACACCATTCTTACGCATCACATCTACTAACGTCAGCGTGCCAGCAATATTGTTCTCATAATATTCCCACGGCTTCTGTACGGATTCGCCTACTGCCTTAAGCCCGGCGAAATGAATACAGGAATCAATCTTCTCCTGTTTGAAAATCTTCTCAAGCGCCTCTCTGTCCAGTATATCCGCTTTATAAAACTTCACCGGCTTCCCTGTAATCTTCTCCACTCTCGCCAGAGACTTCTCACTGGAATTCGCCAGATTGTCCACCACTACAACATCGTATCCTGCATTCTGTAATTCAACCACTGTGTGGGAACCGATATAACCTGCACCGCCTGTCACCAAAATCGCCATCTCAAACACCTGCCCTTTCTGAAACTAAATTGTGAAAATGTTAAGCAATATCGACTATCAATTTTCTATTCTCAAGTGATTTTCCCTTGATTGATACATATTGTACACTCTTAACCCAATTCTATACAAGATGTTAATGTTATTCAAACCAGTCAAAATGTTATATCATATTTTCCTGCAGGCACTACCTCTGTCTACAGCTCAATCCCATTCTCCTCGCACAACTTCCTCGCGCTCTCCACCGAATCAATCCCTGTTTTATTCTTAATCGGAGCAAACTCATGATTTCTGACCACCTCATAAGGCAGACAGGAATCCAGCTCGTGAATCATATCAAGCACAAGCTGCTCGAATTTATACCCGTTCGGACTCTCCGGTTTCACCGGCATTCCGTTATCATCCAGATGCGGAATCTTTTTCTCCACAATATGAAGCGGAAGTTTCCTCGCGGCGATTTCTTCCAAATCTTTTTCCCGGAAAAGATAGTTCAGAATCACGCCGAAATTGTATGCCGGCTCTCCCTGCGCATCCTTTGCTTCCATCAACTCGTCGGTCATCTCATAATATTCCACGATAGATGGCCTGCCGTCTTCCAGACAGATTGCCCCCACCTTCTCGTCGGGTGCATTTTTCTTGACTACCTTGGCGCCTACCGCACTGTTCGTCGCGATGGTCGCCCCCACAAAACAAGGATCCGCAATGCGCTGCAGCACATTATCCACCGCAAACACATTCAGCCATTCCACGCCCGATTTCCTAATTTTGTCTACCACTCCCCACTTCATCATAGACAAAAACCAGCCGCCGTTACCGTTGGGCGAAGTAGACATCTTCCACTTTTCTTCCATATATACCTTACCGTCATAATCAGAAGCCGGCGCCATATCCTGCATGAAAAAGGTCACATAGTCGGCATTGTAACCGAAATAATGCTTATCCTCAAAGAACGACGCGGTCGCTTCATGATTCTTGTCACTGGTCATAATGTAGAGCGGAATCCATGCGTCCGCCTGCCGTACCACATCCATCAGATTCTCTATCAGACGCTGGAATATAAATACCTCTTTGGTCAGTCCGATGTTGTAAACGCCTTTCGGCGCATCGGATCCGAGTCTTGTGCCCATGCCTCCCGCGAGAAGCACCGCGCCTACTTTACCCGCTCTAATGGCATCCAGACCAATCGCCGTATACTCCTCTCTTTTGTCCTCAATCTCAGTAAGCTGCATCACCTCAATCGGCGTAATCTGCCCCCGCGGATTCAGTTCCTCCTTGTGCCGGCACTGTGAAAGCACTTCCAGATCCGTATTCTCAATCTGCTCAATTAACGCTTCCTTCTCATAGCCGCTCAAATCATCATAATATTTCAGGACATGTAACTGCCCGAATTTCTCCAATTTGTCGTGTGCTTCCTGATATCCCATATGCTTCTCCCCTTTTCTTTAATTCCTATCTGCACCCATTCCGCAAACAACATATATCCCCGCTCCCAGCATACAGACAGTAACATTCTTACCATTATTTTACTATTCTATCACGAACCCTCTTTTACCTCAATGCAAATATGTGGTATACTGATTCATATAGTTACAAAATCCGCAGGGAGGTTATATTATGCAGGACAAGAAAAATCAAATACACAATTCTATACCTATTTATCGGAAACTGCGTACAAAACTGATCGGCGCATTTCTAATCCCGGTACTATGTATCATCGTGCTGGGCGTCGTTTCCTACCGGCAGGCATCCAATGCCATTATTTCAAGTTATGAAGAATCCGCTATGCAGACCATGCACATGGCAAACCAATACATAACGCTGATTGTCAACACCGTGCGTTCCACTTATAAATCTTATCTCTCCGATGCAGACTTGACTACCTACTTTAAAAATTTAATGGACAGCACCGAAGGCCAGACGCTCGTCCGCTCATTTGAAAAAACCGTAAGCCGGGAGATTAACACCAACTCCCTGCTCGATAACCTATATTTTATCTCCGACAGCGTACCGTCCATCACCAGCAGCTCTCCAACCGAAGAAGCGCTGTACACCGCTTATACCCAAACCCCGGAAGGTATGCAGGTTGCCGATGTGCGTTCTGCCTATTATCTGTTCGGCAACATATCCGATGCCGACGCTGCCCTCGGCACGGACAGCAGTAATTACTCTCTGCGCATCGCCAAATATATGAACAACAGCAAATCTATCATGCTGATAGATATTAATAAAGAAATTATCCGGGATTCGCTTGCCACAATGGACGCCGGTGAAGGCAGTTATGTCGCGCTGATCACACAGGACGGCACGACGTTTTACTCTGACGGCTCATCCGAGCGCGATTCATTGTTCATCACCTCGGATTTCTATCAGCGGGCTCTCACGCAGGAAGAAGCCGGCATGGAGTACGTCACCTATAACGGAGCTCACTATCTGTTTCTTTACTCTCCCATGTCGTCGGCGAATACCATGATTTGTTCTCTCATTCCCGAATCAACTATCCTTGCGCAGGCATCGGGAATCAAGACAGTCGCTTTTGTTCTTGTTGTTATCGGCGTAATCATCGCCGCACTATTAGGCTGTCTGCTGTCGGCTCATATGAACGGCAATATCTACCATATATTAAATCAGTTGAAAAAGGTTGCTGCGGGTGATTTGACGATTCATCTTGAATCGAAAGGAAAGGACGAATTTAAACTCTTAGCCGCCGGCGTCAACTCAATGACCGACAGCATGAAATCACTGATCACCAATGTCACCGCGGCAAGCGATTCTCTGAATATTGCCGCCGAACAGGTATCTTCCTCTTCCGAGACGTTTGTCATGACCGCAGGAGATATTCAGAACGCCATCACCGAGATTGACTCCGGTGTTTCACAGTTAGATGCAAACTCCGCTGACTGTCTCGCGCAAATGGATACTTTGTCGGGCAGAATTCATGAAATCTCCAGCGAGACAAAGGACATTATCAGTCTGACGGAATCGACAGGTTCCTCCATTAATGAAGGCATCTCCTCCATGTCCGTCCTGACCGACAGCGCCAAGAAAACGTCCGAAATTACGGATAACGTCATCCATGCCATTGAAGCGCTGGCAGACAAGTCACGCTCCATCGGGCAGATTGTTGAAAGCATCAACAGTATCGCCAAGGAAACGAATCTTCTGTCCTTAAACGCCTCTATCGAAGCGGCAAGAGCGGGTGAATCGGGACGCGGCTTCGCTGTTGTTGCCGAGCAGATTCGTCAATTAGCCGACCAGTCCGCACAGTCTGCCGGTCAAATTCAGGTGATTATAGACGATATCGTAAAGAGTACATACGGTGTTGTGGATATTGCCAAAGAAGCGGAATCTACCGTGGAATATCAGGAAAAAGCGGTATCTCAGACCACGGAAGCTTTCCACGCCATGGATGATCAGGTACACACACTGCTTACTTCCGTTTCACAGATTTCCGAGAGTATGCAGAACATGGAGTGTGCCCGCAGCGCTACCTTGACTGCCATCGAAGGCATCTCAACCATCTCCGCTGAAACTTCCGCCGGCTCAGCCAACGTCAACACGACGGTGACCGCACAGCGCGACGCGATTCAGACATTAGACACTGCGGCGAACACCTTGCAGGAGCGCGCCGCAGAGTTAACAGATTTGTTACATCAGTTTACGATTTAGATTTTGCCAGAATTCCTTCCATGATTCTGCGGACATAGAAGAATGCCGGAATCAGGAATATATCGGCAAATATCCACGCAAGAGGATTGGCGAAGCACACTGCTCTGAAACCGAAAAAAGGTACGAGCACGAATCCCGCCAGTCCTCTTGCCAGCATCTCAAACGCCCCGGCAAATACAGCCAGCTTACTGAATCCCATGCCCTGAATGAGAAATCTGACAATATTGACAAGCGCCAGAGGGAAATAGAACAATACGTTGGTACAGACAAACGTAAAGGCGTTATTCAAAATCGTGCTCTCTCCCGCATCTAAGAACAGAAGAAGCAGATTTCTTCCCGTCAAGTACACAATCCCGATTGCAATCACCGAATAACCGAGTCCCAACAGCGTACAAGATTTCAGTCCCTTATTTACGCGGTCTAAATCCCCTGCGCCCACATTCTGTCCACCGTAAGTCGCCATCGTAGACCCCATCGCATCAAACGGACACATCAGCAGCATACTCAGCTTGCCTCCCGCCGTCACCGATGCAACGGCGGCCGAACCGATTCCGTTTACCGCGCTCTGTAAGATTACGCTTCCGATTGCGGTAATGGAATACTGAAGTCCCATGGGAATGCCCATATTACACAGCTTGCCTACACAGTCGCGGTTCCATCTCCACTCCTCTTTCGACATTTTGAGTATTGTATATTTTTTATACATATAGATAAGACAGCACATTCCCGCCACAGCCTGCGAAACCACGGTGGCAACGGCCGCGCCTGAAACTCCCATATGAAATACGATAATACATAACAGATCAAGAAAAATATTCATGATAGCCGCCATCACCAGAAAGACCACCGGCGTTTTGCTGTCTCCCAAGGAGCGCAGAATCGCTGCAGTCATATTATAGAGAAATGTGACCGGTATACCCAGAAAAATAATCACGATATAACTGTAGGAACTGTCTATGATATTGGCAGGAGTCTTCATCGTCTGCAGAATCGGCCGGCAAAGTATTACCACCGACACTGTGATAATCACCGCAAAAATCACGGAAAGCCACACGCAGTTCGCCACGTACCTACGCAGATTCTCTTCGTGCTTGGCGCCATACTCCTGCGCAATCGGAATCGCAAATCCATTACACACACCCATACAGAAGCCGACAATCAGGAAGTTGACAGAACCGGTCGCTCCCACCGACGCCAATGCATCCACGCCCAGATAATGTCCTACGATGATCGCATCTACCATGCTATAGAACTGTTGAAAAAGCAGCCCGAACAAAAGCGGCACTGCAAACCCTAGAATCAGCCGCATGGGGCTTCCTTTCGTCATATCTTTTTCCATAATACTCCCATCCTTTCTCCTCAGCCTGAATTTCTTCAAAGCAGTTCGTGCAAGACGCCCCGGCATAGATGTCCGAGGCGTCTGCGGTGTAATATATTGATAAGCATAAAAGGAAGAACTATGTTATTTGGAAAGGCGAATCACGTTCCAGCTCTTTTTCTCCAAAACTGCCTGTAAAACGCCACCATCTACTTTGGAATTACCGCCGGTCTTAGGCGCAACATTGTCAGGATTCTCCTCTGTGTTGACCGCCTTAAGGTCGTCATTATGCAGAACAATATGCTCCTGTACGCGATAGCCTGCATACTGTCTCAAATCCAAGGTCACTTCCATATCCTCTTCCAAATCCTTATTGACCGCAAAGACTACCAATTCCTCTTTCTCACCGTTCTCCACTACCACACAATCCAGATAAGGCGCTTCACCGTACTGCTTCGCCTCATAAACCGGAGATTTCACAATCGTATTTAAGACTGTTCCTTGTCCCATAGTCGCCGCATGCATATAGGGATAGAATATCGTCTGTCTCCATGCCCCGGTATCAGAAGTCATGATCGGCGCGATAACGTTTACAAGCTGTGCCAGACAGCCGATCTTCACCCTGTCCGCATGGCGTAACATCGTGATCAGCATACTTCCTACAAGAAGAGCGTCCTCGAAATTATATACGTCTTCCAACTGGTGAGGTTTCTGTACCCATTTCTCCAACTGCGCATCCGCCTCATTGGAATGATACCATACATTCCATTCGTCCAGTGAAATATTAATGGTCTTCTTGCCATGATGTTTACCCTTCACATAATCGCAGATTGATATTACCGAAGAAATAAACTGGTCTAAGTCTACATTGCTTGCAAGGAAATTCGCGGAATCATTGTCTCTGTTGCCGTAATACTGATGCATGGAAACATAATCAACCGTACCATAACTCTCATCCAGCACGGTAGCCTCCCACTCTCCGAAGGTCGGCATCTGGGAACCGGAGCTGCCGCATGCTACCAATTCGATGGAAGGATCCAGTATCTTCATAGCCTTACCTGTTTCATTAGCTATTCTACCATACTCTAACGCAGTCTTATGACCGGTCTGCCAAGGACCGTCCATCTCGTTGCCAAGACACCACGTCTTGATATTGTGAGGCTCTTCATAGCCATGAGACCTACGCAGATCGCTCATCTGCGTACCGCCCTTAAAGTTGCAGTACTCTAACAAATCTTTGGCTTCCAGAAGGCCTCTGGTCCCGAGATTGACCGCCATCATAACTTCACTGCCCGCCTTCTTGGACCAGTCTGCAAACTCATTTAAGCCAAACTGATTCGATTCTACAACCTGCCATGCAAGATCTACCTGCGCCGGTCTTTGATCCTTCGGTCCGACACTATCCTCCCATTTAAATCCTGACACAAAATTGCCGCCCGGATAACGCACGATGGGTACGTTGCACTCTTTCACCAACTCCAATGTATCCTTACGAAAACCCTGTTCGTCTGCAAAAGGGCTCTCCGGCTGATAGATTCCTTCATATACCGCTCTGCCGAGATGTTCAATAAAAGAACCGTAAATTCTCCGGTCAATCTCGCTGATAATGTACTCTTTGTCAATAATTACTTGTGATTTCTTCATCCTGTCCTCCATTCCGATGCGTCAATATTTTCTGCCACGCTCATATTGATTAACCTTTATTACTTTCTGCTACTGTTGCTTGTCATGACTGCTTCGTGGTAGTTTCATTCTATCAGAAAAGAATCCGATATCTATATCTTTTCTTCCGTTCTATTTGACTTTTTTTCCGATTTTATTTATGATGATTTGTATATCTTCCGCATGAGTCAGAAGACGCTGACATAATGAAGTCAAACAAGCATAAAGGAGAAATACATGTTCCATATCGGTTACTGTGATCACAATCGCTTCAACCCTGATTATGACAAAATCGACCGTCCCGAAGGCAGCGGCGACTACCTGCTCCTGTATTTGACAACGCCCATGAAAATGCAGTTAGGTACGGAAAACATTGTCACCAAAGAAGGGGCTTTTATACTCTATACACCCGGAACACCACAGATTTATCAGGCTGTCAGGCGGTTCAAAAACAGTTTTGTCCATTTTACATGTGATGACGACAGTTTTCTGGAAGCCTATGATCTTCCGGTCAACCGCATTGTATATCCGCCGGATCCTGACGCCATGAACACCCTGATGCAGTATATTTATGTGGAAAGCGTCGGCAAACAGGAACATTACGAAGCACAGCTTGACAAATTAATGCATCTGCTGCTCATCCTTTTTTCCAGACAATTACACACTTATCCGAAAGAATCCGTTTTTGCTGCCGACCTCTATGAACAGTTCAAGAAAGCAAGAACAGAAATCCTGACTCATTTAGGCAGGGAATGGAGCGTAGATAATATGGCAGCCTTGACAAATCTTGGTACAAGCCAGTTCTATAATTACTACAAGCTGTTTTTCAACCGTTCCCCAAAATCCGAACTGTTGGAAGCACGGATTGAAAGGTCCAAATATCTGCTGCGTGTGGAGAAGCTTCCTGTCGGACAGGCCGCCGTGCAGGCCGGTTTCTCCAATGTGTCTCACTTTACGCGCTACTTTAAGAAGGCATGCGGCATGACGCCTTCGGAATACGGGCGGGAAGCATAATCTCGCGTTCAGATAAAAAGATGCGATCCTATGAAAAATCCGGTTGACAACTCTACACCCCTGAGAGTATTCTTGATAGCATAACGCTTACACATCATGCAAAGAGGATTACATATGAAAGACAGATTTTACTCTCAAATAATAAAGCTTGTAGTGCCGATCGTTATTCAGAACCTGCTCAGCGCCGCCGTCAATTCAGCGGACGTCGTCATGCTCAACTATGTGGGGCAGTCTTCCATTTCGGCCGTATCTCTTGCGTCCAACTACGCCAGCGTCCTTTTTATGGTTTACTATGGACTCGGCACCGGTGCAACTCTTTTGTGCGCGCAATACTGGGGTAAAAAAGAATTACAGCCGATTCGTGTGGTTGAGGGAATTGCCATGCGTTTTTCTCTTCTCATCACGGTCTTCTTCTCCGCTTTTGCTTTTTTTGCACCGGAACTGATGATGAAGATTTTTACTAACGATGCGGAACTGATCGGCATCGGCGCCGGATATCTGCGCGTGATGTCCGTCACTTATCTGTGCTGGAGTATGATAGAAATTTATCTCGCCGTTTTGCGGAGCATCGGCAAAGTGACAATCTCCATGATTTTAAATATCATAGCTTTCTCACTCAATATATTCCTGAACGCGGTGTTTATCTTCGGTCTTTTCGGCGCGCCGCAGCTTGGCGCTACAGGGGTTGCAATCGCCACCGCCTTATCCCGTATTGTGGAACTGCTTGGCTGTATTCTTGTTTCCTTTGTGTTCAGCAAAGATTTGAAACTGAATCCTGCCTACATGTTTATCCGCAATAAGCTGCTGTTAAGGGACTTTGTGAAACTGTCCCTTCCCGCACTCGGCAATGATATCTCATGGAGCGTTGCTTTCTCCATGTATTCGGTCATACTGGGGCACCTCGGAAGCGATGCCGTGGCTGCCAACTCTCTCGTGGTCGTTGTCCGCAACTTCGGCACCGTGCTCTGTTTCGGTACCGCCAGCGCCGGCGGTATTCTGCTCGGCAATGTAATGGGCGAGGGCGACATGGAGCGTGCCAAAGAGTATGCCTCCAAACTGCTGAAACTGACAGTCATTACCGGCGCCATCGGCGGTGTGCTGATCCTCATCGCCACGCCTTTTGTACTGCGCTTTGCGTCCCTGTCAGATACCGCAATGCATTATCTGAAATATATGCTTCTCATCAACACTTACTATGTTATGGGAGCCGCAGTAAATACTACCTTGATCGCCGGCGTCTTCCGGGCTGGCGGCGATACCCGTTTCGGGCTCATCTGCGATACCGTGGACATGTGGTGTTATGCTGTGCCTCTCGGATTTATTGCAGCCTTTGTTTTCAAGCTTCCGGTATTGGTGGTCTACTTCCTGTTATGTACCGACGAATTCGTGAAATGGCCTTGGGTCATCAAACGTTACCGCAGCGGTAAATGGCTGCAAAACATCACAAGAGACAATCTGTTTGCGCAGGATGAATGTGCGGAGCAAAACTGAATTTGCTTCGCGGATCTGATAAAGTGCTCGAAGATCAGTCAAACAAGTTGTCGTTCGGAGAGGGATTTCGGCAATGCAATATTATCTGGCGCCCATGGAAGGCATTACTACTTACATATATCGCAACGCCCACGCACGATACTTTGGCGGAATCGACAAATATTTCACCCCCTTTATTAGTGACAAAAACTTTGTCACTAATAAAGATTTTATCACTGATAAAGGTTTTATCAGCGATAAAAAGTTTGTCTCCGCGTCAGATTCTGCCAACGGCAATTCTTGTCCGGCTAAAGGATTCCCCAGAGGCAAGTCCATGAACGCCAGAGAACTCCGCGATATTGTACCGGAAAATAATGCAGGGATCACGCTGATACCGCAGGTGCTCACCAATAACGCCGGGCGGTTTCTTGCCGTTGCGGGTAATCTCGCATCTTACGGTTATGATACCGTCAATCTGAACCTCGGCTGTCCGTCCGGTACTGTCACCGCTAAGAAGCGGGGTGCCAGTTTCTTGAGTATTCCCGATGAACTGGATGCGTTTCTCTATGAAATATATGAAAAATGTCCCCTGAAGATCTCTATCAAGACACGGCTCGGTGTAGCCGATCTGTCTGAGTGGGACCGCCTGTTGGACGTCTATGCAAAATACCCGATTCACGAACTCATCATTCATACACGTTTACTGAAGGAATTTTATACGGGTACAACACACCCTGAAGCTTACGCCGAAGCTGTCAATCGCCTACAAAATCGTCTTCCCCAAATACCGTTATGCTACAATGGGGATATCGTATCGTTGAAAAGTCTTGAAGATGTCACGACAGCAATCAGTTCCTCCCTGTCACCGCTTTCTAATACGAAAGATCCGGTAAATACAGACCGTGTCATGATCGGGCGGGGTATCATCCGAAATCCGGCTCTTGCCGTACAGTTGCACAAATCCCGTTCTATCGCGGCGCGCACTTCTGACACTCGTGTCATATCCATAACAGACAGTATGGCTGATCGTCCGGTCTTCTCCAAGGAATGCTGGCGTGCTTTTCATGATGAAATTCTTGACGGGTATATAAAGATTATGTCCGGAGATTCCCCCGTTCTGTTCAAAATGAAGGATCTCTGGACATATATGAGTCAAAGCTTCTCAAATTCGGATAAATATTTAAAAAAGATACGCAAGTCGAACCGCATCACAGATTATGTAAGCGCCGTGGATGAATTGTTCCGGGAACAGGAAATTATTATCTGAGGGAGCGTGGGTTTTACGTTTCCTTTTATTCATGTGATGATGTCAGGGCCAAACATTTTCCTCAACATCCTGCACCCATACCAATACAACGTCATCCTTCCGTGCCGCCCTATTTCCATATAATACCCTTTGTTATCTCTGCGGTCTACGGCAATCACAAGCACCGTCAAGGATATATTGGGATTGACCACACTCTCCACGACAATATTTTGCTTGCCAAGTTCTTTGATATCTTTTTTCTCACGTTCACCGACTTCATCCATATACACAAATAAGAGCATACACAGATTCTTATCCTTCTTTCCCGCTTGATAAAGGCGTTCTACCTCACGGCGCAGAGCATTCTGTGCCTCAACATCCTCGGTCATGCGAACATAATAACAGACAGAATCTTTCAGAAAAGAAAATATCTTTCTCCTATAGTACCCTTCTTCCATATACTTGAATTTGTGATTCACAAACATCTGTACAAGCAGTTCCTGCGCCGGCAGCAAAATCTGTACCGGTTCTCGTTTCTCATACCGTTCATCCATCCTCATACAATCCGATGCAAGCAGTGCCGGATATGCCTTGCCGATTAAAATCAGCGCTACAATGTTCCCTCCAAAAAATCCGATCACAATAACCGGCAAAAGCACGGTATTGAACTCATCGTAATACTGCGTCAATGCCGGCACGATCAGACAGGAAAAAGCAAATATAATCAAAATCACCGCTATGATTGACATCTTCTTCGCTTTTTGGTACTCATCGGTCATATCCGTCTGTCTATCCATGATTGCCTTCCTCTGCTTCTTATAGTACAAAAGCTGTTTCCTCATAATCCTTTACATAGTATCTGATGTTCGTCCTGCCCCGCCGGATGATCGTATGCCCTTCCGCTTCCAGTTTTGTTCTCTGCGCCTCTACTCCGCCGGGATACTTCGGATTCAACTCACCGTTTGCCTTAAGCGTTCTCCAGTACGGTGTTTCATCCTCCGTACGCTGATAACTCGCCCATGCCGCAATAGATACAAAAATTCCTGCCGTGATAGGATCCGTGAAATCCGCACCGTTTTCTTTCGCCAGATAATCTCTGATCATTCCCACCGTCACCACTTTGCCATACGGAATTTTCTTCATGATCATATCATAACTGACCGGCGGTGCAAAATACATTCTTTCCCCACCGTACTTCTTGATCGAAGCCTCGTCAGTCACGATTTGTATCTTCGGCATGTCCGAAGCCTTATGCAGCATCGCGTTGAAATCTTTCTTATCTTCATTTGCCATTCCAACCACCTCCTCACTACATCATAGATGAATTGATACAACCATGCAATGAGACGGTTTTATAAATTGAGAGCAATTTTCATCTGCTTCCAAGCTCTTCCCTGAATAACCGCTCCTGATATTTCCTGTCTTTTGCCGCCCGCACAAGTTCGTCCAAACGTCCCTGCTCTGACAATAGAATGATCAACTGATTAAACCGCTCTGCCTCCGCCCGACTTCCTTCTTCTCTGCCATCTTCTATCAACTCCTTAATCGCCTTACACATATCAACCTTACCTTCCTTCCCATAATAATCCTTAACTTCAAGCAGCTCCATAGCATTGGCAAAATGAGATACTACATCGAACGCATCTTCTTCCATATTTTTATAATAATCATCCTGTTCCACCAGCCTATGCAGCGCTTTTTTATCCTCTGCACATCGGATAAAGTTAAATACCTGCCGTACATCAGTCTTAAAGACGCTGGTATCATGAAATTTTCTGATATCTATGATATTAACTTTATAATCTGGTATCATTTTTATGGTGTTAGTCAGTAACTGGGTCGGTATACCTTTAAGTCCGTTTAATGGGACATGAAAGGTGCTATGTTATT
>VSOA01000130.1 GCA_009774585.1 Lachnospiraceae bacterium | reverse complement strand
GCCCTCTTAACAATCTCCAGAAGCTTGGGCATCATCCACTCCGCATTCACTCTGCCGCCGCAGCGCGTCATAAATTTCTCCTGTTTCTCATTTGCAAGTGTCGTGATCCGGTCCGCCTCCTCCTGCGCGCCGTGATGCTTCCAAAGCTTCAGGTACGCATGAGGGTTTGTGCGAAACTCTTTCGTCTTGCAGAGCGGTTCGCCATTCTCAGACATAGGTACAAATGTGGAAGACGTCGCGTCAATTCCGATACCAATCACATCTCCCGCCTGAATACCGGATTTCTCAACCACTGCTCGAATCGTTTCATACAGCGCATCCACATAATCGTCAATTTCCTGTAACGCAAAATCCGCCGGTAATTCTCCATCGGCTCCGGCAAAAGCTTCGCGCTCCGACGCCCCATCACCTGTCGCTACTCCGGATAACGTACATAAAACACCATGCGGATAAACGTACACGCTCTCCGCTATCACCTCTCCACTGCCGACGCAAACCATCACTGCCCTTGCCGACAACGTTCCGTAATCCAGTCCGATCACATATCTATTATCCTTTGCTCTGCAGATTTCCCCCACTATAACCTCCGTTTAACTGTCATGCAGACATTCGTATATAGGCCGCAATACTTGATCCATTCATATGTGTTATGTAAACTTATTGGCAATATTTTCCCACCAGCTTCTCCGCTTCCTCATTCAGCTTATCAATATCCCACATAAGCTGCAGAATCGTATATCGGTCGCGCAGTTCTTTACCGTATCGTATACTGTCATAAACATACTGTCTCGGAATCCCCACATCCGCCGGTATCTTGGCTGCTCCCATTTCTTCCAGCACATGATAAATCTCAGCCGCTTTCGGCGCAGTTTTCGCCAGTTCTTTAATCTCCTCCCAGCGCTCTTCGATTACTGCCAGACGACGAAGTAATCCTTCCACATCATTCTTTTTTGCTTTTTTCTCAAGTGCGATAATTCCCTCCGCGCCTTCGCGGTAACAACGATGCATTTCCTTCTCCCACTCTTCCGTGGAAAGCCTCGTTGAAATACTCTCGCGGATGGCTGCAAAGTCCGGCTTCTCCATCTGCGCCAATGTATTATAAAGTTCCAGCATCAGAACCGTACCGATGCCGACCTTCGTTCCGTGAAGCACTGCCGGGATGCCGTCAAAAAGAAACTGCATTTCCCAATAATGCGACTGATGATGCTCCGCACCGGAAGCCGGACGCGAGTTCTCCGAGAAATCCATGGCGATACCGGAAAGCACAAGAGCCTCCGTGAGCACTGAAACTGCTTTGCCGTCATGCGACGCAAGTCCTTTCGTGCTCTCCATAGTCTGATCTACCGCCGTGCGCATGATGCCGGCGATCGTATCGCAGTAATATTCGTCGTTCACAATATGAGAAAGCTTCCAGTCCAACAGACAGTTATATTTCCCCAGAATATCCGCTGCTCCCGCCGCCAGCATCTTAAGCGGCGCGTTTGCCATGATTTCCGCATCACAGATAAGCGCTAACGGCTCCTGCGCCGGAAATGTAATCTTCATATTGTGGAAAATAAGCGGCGCAACGCCGCTCACAAGCCCGTCCATGGAAGGAGCTGTCGCCACCAGCATAAAAGGTCTTCCTGTAATATAACTGAAATAACGTCCAAGATCGTTAATCGTACCCGTTCCGATGGAAATAATGATATCTGCATCCTTGTCGTTCGCCATCGCCACGCTGCCAAGCGCCTGCTCATCCGCCGCCAGATCGCCGTTCTCAGGACTCTTTAGGACATGTGTGGTATAGCTGATATTTGCCTTATGAAGCGCCTCCTCCACACGGGCTCCCGCAATTTCATATGTATGCGTGTCACAAATCAGATAAGGTCTTGTATATCCCAACCGCTCTAAAAGCGCAGGCAGCTTTGCAATAGCGCCTGCTTCAAAAATATAGTGGGCAAACAAAGATATGTGTGTCCTTCCACAGTCACATGCAAAGCTGCAATTTAAATATGGTTCAATAGATCGATTCTGCATAATTACTTCCCTGATTCCTTTCCTAAAACTTCGTAATTCTAATCGACTCTATTATAAACCAAACTGTCTTTTTTGGCTATCAATATCTGTTCTTGGAACAGCCGCAGATTCTCTTCCTCCCTCACTCTCTGCCTTTCGGCGCTTTCTTTGATAATCCGGATATATTTTACACGCCTCTTGATCCGCTCCTTCTGCTCTGCTTCAAACTGTTCCTGCTCCTCTTTCGTCGGACCGGTAATTCTTCCACCGCCTCCGCTAACCGTACAGTTCTTCACGTTCCCGTCTTCATCCAGATTAAATACATAGCTCTTTCCCGCCTGATGTTCCGCCACATTCATGCCGTAACCAGCCGCCACCGTATTATCCCAGCGGTCATAGTCTTCTTTCCACTCCTGCAGCTTCGCCATAATCTGTCTTGCATAAGCCGGGTCCGCATCCATCTTTTCCTGCAGTTTCTCCGGTATGAGTACCGCAATCCGCCCTGAGCCGATACTACTATAATTCCGTTGTAAATCACCGCGCGTCTGAGGCGGATTGGCACCCGAAGGCCGCCAGTCGTTTAAAGCGTCTGCACTTGTATTTTTCTGAAAGTATTTCCAGAAAGGAAAGTCATTTCTCTGCCAGTTGGAAGCAGAAATATCGGCATTGCCGACATGAGTTACGACATCGTACATGGGAAATGCATCGGCGAAATTCACCGCACCTGCTTTTCCGGTGTTATATGTCTTGCTAATAGTTGATACATAATCAGTGGAGCCGGCCATCTTCTTGGCGTAAGCCGCCTGAAAAGCGCTCTTCGCATGCGGGTCGGTAATTTTGCCCAGACGTTCCTGATAAGTCTCTCCCATATACTTGTCTGTCCCGATTCCGTTTACACTCATTACGTCATTCCTCCTTATCAAATATCGTTTACGGTTCCTCTGTCAGTCAGAACCGCTCCTGCTCTCCTTTGATAAGTCCGAGCAGTTATTCTATTATGATATCGGCAGGAATCACGTGTACCCTTGGTGGAATGTAATGAAACCATATAAAAATGGAATAGATTTTCCTACCATTTACAATCTCTTGTACTCCAGCGTCGATTGTAAGCCGAGGTTCCCGTCTCATCGCTCCTTATCTCCAGCCGGTCCTCATAACTTAATAACTTTGCCATCATTTCTCTCCTTTTCCCGCCGGCTGTTCTTCTCCCATATAAAAACGGGAAGAACATCTCTGCTCCTTTACATAAAAATAGAGCGCATAGACTTGTTTTCTATACGCTCTGACGCTGTGTTACTTATTTAGTTGTGATTGTGGTAGTAATCAGTTGGAAAACTATATTTTTTTGTTAGATTTATTGTACTTGGCTTTATCCAATTCATATAAAAACGTACTGATTAAAATTGGCTTTCCATTTTCATCATTTTTATATGATTGATTATCAAGCTGGCTTATACGTTTAAATCCTAGCCTTTCTAAAAGTTTCCATGATGATACGTTCTGCACATCACAGTCTCCATAAATTGCACTGATACCCACTGATTCAAATAAATAATGAATAAGTGCATTACTTGCTTCTGTTGCATAACCTTTTCCGCAGTATCTAGGATTAAAATCATAATCTATACAATAATGTCCTTCATCATCTATCCAATAGCCAACACTTCCTTAAAGAATCAATTGCAATTACTGCTTTCATACCATTCCTCCGGTTTCCTTCGTATTATCACCGTCAGCCACCCGCCATACCAGCATATTGTCCTGAAATTCAGCCGCCAATCCTCCCTCATCCTTCATCCATGAAAGATAAGAACGTATCGTGCTTCCGACCAGTACATACTGCTCGAAATTCATGACCAGTCCATACTTTCGAAACACTTCCTGCAAAATCTCTTCAAAACAAAGCGGTTTGCTGCAAATAGACAAAATCTGTTTCTTTACTTCATACACCTTACTTCTATTGTAACGGACAAGTTCTTTGATATCGGCAGAAGCTTCCGCATGAGACGGGACAAACATAGCTGCTTCCATCCTCTCCACCTTATCAAGCGTTTCCAGATATGCATTCACGTCATAGATAAAGGAAACGGCATACTTGTCAAGCGTCTGTCTGCTGCTGATACAATCTGCAAGGAAAACCACCTCGTCCGGCATACGGAAGCCGACCATATCGAAGAAATGACCGGGCAGCGAAATCACCTCTATTTCTTTCGGGAATCCCTCGTCCGAAAAATCTGTCACATCACTCTCCTGCGCAAGCAAAAACTTATGTCGTAAATCCCTGCATGGATAACCTCCGTAGAGAAAAGACGGCTCTAACAACGGATACTTTGTAAAAGCCGCCTCGATGCCGCCGGCGTAAATCTTACATCCCGTCTGTGCCTGTAAATACTTATTACCGCCGATATGGTCGGCATTGGAATGGGTATTTAGTATTGCTGTCAGATGCCAGCCGTTCCTATCCAGAAGCTGCCTGACCTTCCTGCCGGCGTCCTTGTCATTGCCGCTGTCAATCAGATAGACATTGTCCTTATCTTCGACATATACGCCTATCTTCGCCGGGCAGTTTATATAATAACATTTCTCACTGATCTGCACTAATTCGTACATTATATTTTATCCTCCCACGTTTTGTAAGTCGGAATATATTATAACATACGGCATAGTGCCGCTGTACAACTTTCAACAATAATAACTAAACATGCAAACCCCCAGCCTACTCCGCCATATATATAGCAAGCTGTCTTTCAATAGCATCCAATGTTTCTTCTATTTCACATTCACCAAGAATAAACTTAAAACCTTCCTCGAAAACACATTCCTCAAAGACTCTATCTTCTACATAGGGTATCTTCGCCGTCTCCATCCACTCCTGAATTACCGACATTTCCTCAGCTGTTAAGGCAGATACATCAAGTGACAGTTCTCTTCCGTCTTCATATATGATACATACTTTCCCATACCCTTCAACTTCTCCACTTTTGTTTTCTTCCGGAATAAATGCCTCTGCGAAAGCTGCTCTGTTTATCGCATAGCTGCTCAGATTGCACTGATTCTCCTCACCTTTCATAAGCACAAGTGATGTATCTTCAAAACCTTTTACTTTCGTAACAGATACTATGTCTATATTGCTGCGGGGTGAAGAACTTACTCCGGCATAAGTATTGGAATAACCTGCCACATAGTCCCTCTATTCCCGCAACATCGCCTTCTTCTCCTATCATAACCGGAAATCTGACCTGTCCGGGAATTGCATAAATCTTTCCCTCCTTCTCAAAAACATTAAACATGTTTTCAAACATCTCCTGTCCCAGACTATTTACGAAATCATTCAAATCACAAAGCAGTCCTTCTTTCATTCCGATCTCATATTCCACAAATACGTCCGGATTATGTATCTGATAAAATGATACTACCGCGTACATATCAACGTTTTTCTCAAGACTGTATATTTTCAGTCTTTCTTGAAGTACTGCCTCTTTGTTGGGATCATAGGTAAAATTAATCAATCTGCCTGCATCGGAAAGTACCAGAAACTCTCCCTCATCCAAAAACACCATACTGATAATTCCATATTGCGGACTTCCAAGACGTGACAGCCTCCCGTTAATAATCTGCTCCATCGCATTGCAGCCTATCACATGACGATGCAGCCCATTTTGACCCGCCAGATAAATCACGCCTTCTTCACCCGGAAAGAGGCACATATTCTGCCAGCCTGCGCCATTAAACCCTCTGTCCGCATACTATCACCGACAAACTCCTCTAATACCTCATCCTCCACATACACCTCCTTTTCCATATCATATAGAAACGGCGTTTTCAAATCATACCCGTCTATAAACATCAGCTTCCCCTGAAACTGTACTGCCTGCGGACTCCCTTCTATCATAAGATACAGTTCACTGCTGCCGTCTTCGTGCACCTCATAAATCTTTCCCTCCATCGTATCATTCTCCTCGTTTTCCGCATAAATGACTCCGATCATGCCTTTCGAATCCATCTTTGCATCCATGATATAAGCATGATCGGCCTTCTCCTTCATCCACTTTCTATAATCGCTACTTCACGTTGTCCCATTGTCCTCTGATAAGAGAAATTTCCCCTGTCTGTCAACTATTGCAAGTTTTTCGTCAGACATTCTGTATATGCCTATGATATCTTCCATTTGTTCTGATATTTCCGCCGCTTTTTCCATGTACCTTCCCATGACTGTCTGCTGTCGTCCCAATCGCCTCCATCATCTGCACCATTCCTTTCCTTTGTTGTATTGCCTGTAAACTTCAAATTTCCTGTACATTGAAAAAGTCATGCTCTGTACAGTAACCATTGTACTTAACAAGAACATGACCTACTTTAAAATAATTTTGTTAATACTTTTTGTGAAACATATTATGAAAATAGTCTTGCATCTAACCAGCCAAAGATAGTAAAATATAAATAAGTATATCAACAAAAAGAAACTACTTATGAAAAGATAAGTTGTCCAAAATCATCCTTAGTGGGGGAAGGAGATGATTCTATGGGAATTGGCAGCATAACATCAACAGGCAGTATGTCAGTCATGCAAATGACTACTACTGATTTAAAGGATCAAAAAAGCAAAAGTATTCAAAACGAAATTACGGACGTTCAGCAGCAAATGCAGAAATTATCTTCCAAAGAAGAACTTTCCGCTAATGAAAAAGCAAATGAACGTAAGAAACTTCAGAAAGAAATATCCGGTCTCAATACGGAACTAAAACAGCATCAGGAAGAACTTCTCAGATCACAGAAAAGAGAACAGATGCTTGCAGAATTGCGGGAAGATGCCGATCCGGCAGAAAAAGAGAAATCAGAGGACAAAATATCGTCAAACGATACATCCCCGGACACAGCAAATTCAAAAAATCCTTCTTCCGATGAAACGCAGACTGCACAGCCGGGTGATATCATAACACGAAACAGCGACGGAGTCGTTATTCTGAAAGAAATCGTAAAGCAGGAGCAAAACGCCGAAACAAATGCGGAAGAAAATAAACAGACTGATGAAATCCAAGAAGAAAGCGCTGATAAAGCGGGTACAAAAACCGCCGACAATGATACATCCGCAGATTCCAGACCATCCGGGAAGGAAATACATGCCATGGTATCAGCAGACACTTCCCTGCAGCAGGCAGGCCGTCTTGGAACGATTGTAGCCAAAACCAGCGACGGCGTTGCTATTTTGAAGGAAGAAATAAGTCAGGCAAAGGAACAAGGCATAGATACGGAAAGAAAACAGGCTGAGCTTGACAAGATGGAGCGACAAGAGAAGCTGGCGATGGCATTCCAGTTTTCTATATTAGGTGAAGCAAACAACGCAATGAAATCAGCCGCCGAAGCTAATGTTTCCGCCAAGGATAACTCACAGGCCGACGCGGAAACTAACGCATATTTTAACGCATTACATTTAACACAAGAAGAACAGGCATCACAACAGAGATTTTTTGTTTCATTTGGTTAAACAAATACAACGGGCGGCTGCTATAGCCGCCCTAATCCGTATTACACTCCTTGATCTTGTCGTCCGCCCTCTTTCCTGATAACAGTCACTGCCGCCGCAGGGACAAGTTCCCGCAGGGTTTTCACCGTATCTCCAAGTCCGCTCCCGCCGCCTAAGTATTCTGCGCCATAACGCCAACAAGGGCATGGGGAACGTAGGCCTCTTCCAGATACGCACATTCTTCCTCAGAAAGCGTCAGCTCTACCGCTTTCGCCGCCCCCTCAATATGATGCAGCTTTGTCGCTCCCACAACCGGAGATGTTACCTTTGTCAAAAGCCACGCAAGGGAAATCTCCGTCATGGATACCCCGTGTTTTTCGGCAAGCTCCTCCACACGACCTATGATAACGCTGTCCTGACCTGCAGTAGCGTCATATTTACCTTTCGCATAGCTGTCTTCTTCCAAGCGCTTCGATGTTTCACCGGGACGCTTTGCAAGCCTCCCTCCCGCGAGGGCGCTGTAAGGTGTCATGGCAATATTGTCTTCTGCGCACAGCTTCGCCATCTCCCGCTCCTCCTCACGGAAAATCAGATTGTAATGCCCCTGAATGGAAACGAATTTTGCAAAACCCTCCCGCTGCGCCAACGCATTCGCTTTCGCAAGCTGCCAAGCAAAGCAGTTAGAGATGCCGATATATCTCGCTTTTCCCGCTTTTACGATATTGTTTAACCCTTCCATGATGTCATAAAGCGGCGTCTGGTAATCCCACATATGGTAAATGTATAAATCCACATAATCCATACCGAGATTTTCAAGGCTTTTGTTTACCATGCGCTCGATGTGCTGCTGCCCTGTAATCCCCGCCTCAATGTCGGCAAGGGTTCTCGGCAGGAATTTAGTCGCAACGACCACCTTGTCCCGCTTTGCATAACTTTTCAGCGCCCTGCCCACATACTGCTCGCTGGTGCCGCTCTGATATCCGATCGCCGTATCAAAGAAATTGACACCAAGTTCAAGCCCTCGCTTTATGATCTCACGGGAATGCTCTTCGTCAACCGTCCAAGAATGCCGCCCCTCCTGTGCATCTCCAAAACCCATGCACCCCATGCAGATGCGGGATACTTTCAAATCCGAATTTCCAAGCTGTGTATATTTCATATGATTCTCCTCTTTCTTGTGCCGCCATCCGGGTCATACTCTTCTGCTGTCGCGCGTGTAGTGCAGTCATTGTAGTCTGGCTCCTCATCCGTGTAAAGATAGTGGCGTCTCTATCCATTATACTGAATAATCGCCTTTTTTCCAAGTGAACATGCGCATCAATCATGCAGGATTTCCTTCTTCCATGCCGCAATCTGTGAAAACAACTCTTCTATAATTAATCTTTGAAAAATCTGTTGTATCAACCTTAATCTGTCTTCCATTAACACAAAAAACGTCAGATCCCCTTTGTTCTATTCCACGAATAAAACTTTCACACGAAATAGTTTTTGCTTTTGGAGTTTTCAGATTATTCTCTTTCTTTTCCGGATAACAGTCATTCACAACATGCCCTCTGTGCCTGTCAGGACTGCTTTCATAAGCTGACCTGCGGCATAATACATGATTTCCATACTGACGATTCCAAGATTTACTTTTTCTTCTCTTGACCGAAAATCGACATTGTCAAACAGCAGTTCATGGTATTCTTTGAAATAACAGGAATCTTTAAGCGAACTGTTCTACATCCACTCCAAGCTCCCTTACCTGTATCAGAATCCGTCCTGTTTCGTTTACCTTTGCTGATCGTGATGATTATGGCGGTGATGGTAAACTATATCAATCATTTTATCATCCGGCAGCGCGCAAAAGAATTTGCCACGTATATGTTGCTCGGCATGGAAAAAGATAAGCTGTCATTGGTATTCCTGCTTGAATTATCTGTGATAGGGCTGGTATGCTTCCTTCTGTGTGCAGCTTTAGGTACGGGAATTTTTTCTGCTTGCTGCGTAGAAATTTTGTCAATATTTTTTATGAAACGCAAAATATATAAATTGCAGATTGTGGAGCTTATACGTGAAAAACAGCGCAAGCAGCCGCTGGACGCAGACAATAAAACTTTTTGGAGCTGAATGTTTATCATCAGCTTTTTCATCTGCCTTGCATTGTTGCTTGGCATCTCCTTTATGCCCGACGGGATAATGTCTGTCTCCGTCTCCCTTATTTCACTGCCAATGTTAGTATACGTTTTCTCATTCTATAGATGACTGTACGCTTTTATCGCATCCTTACGTCTGTCACAGGCAGACGATTTATATCAAGGCCATCGGCTATATCAACTTGCTGAAATGACAAGCGGCTCAAAGACCTGCGCAAATATAAATGCTATTTTCTGCATCTGTTTTATTTTTCAGCCGCCGCCTTTGTTTTTGGGGCATTTCTGCTTAGCCCGGATATTTATATTTTTGAAAAAAAGCGGCAACAATGGATGGGATTCTTACAAATCAGTATTTGCATTATTTTTATG
>VSOA01000129.1 GCA_009774585.1 Lachnospiraceae bacterium | reverse complement strand
ACACTTGCAAATGAGAAACAGGAGAATTTATGACGCGCTGCGGCGGCAGATTGAATGCGGAGTGTATGCTGCCCAAGCTTCTGGAGATTGTTAAGAGGGCGCCGGAAGTATATGAAGCGACGGATAATTTCATGGAAGTAAGCGATTATCTGGTCTATCTGCTGACAGGTGAGACGACACGCTGTATGTGCCACGCAGGCTATAAGCTTCTGTGGAATGAGGAGGATGGTTATCCGTCGGAGGAGTTCCTGATGGCGCTTCATCCGAATTTTGTTTCTCTGAAAGAGAAGTTAAAGGGAAGAGAGATACAGGTTGGAGAGTGTGCGGGAAGACTGACCGGGAAGGCGGCAGAAAGATTAGGACTGCAAGAGGGAACGGCTGTGGCGGCATCCATGATTGATGCGCATGTGGCAGTGCCATCCGTGGGAATCGACGGGGAAGATAAAGCGCTGATGATTCTCGGCACCTCCTGCTGTATGCTGCTTTGTTCGGATAAGCTGTCATACATAAAAGGAATTTCAGGCTGTGTCAAAGATGCTGTGTTTCCGGGGCTGTACGCGTACGAGGCAGGGCAGAGTGCAGTGGGTGATTTATTCGACTGGTTTGTAAGAAGCTGTGTGCCGGGCAGCTATGAGAGGGAAGCCTTGGACAAAGGGATTTCCATTCATGCGCTGCTCAGCGAGAAGGCGTCGCGTCTTGCGCCCGGTGAAAGCGGTCTGGTGGCGCTTGACTGGTGGAACGGTAATCGGTCCTGTCTTGCGGATGCAAAGCTCTCCGGTATGATTTTGGGTCTCACACTGCGGACGAAGCCGGAAGAAATTTATCGAGCACTTTTGGAAGCGGCGGCTTTTGGAATGCGGGTGATATTTGAAGAGTTCAGAAAGAGTGGCGTCACGACGAAAGAACTTTATGCCTGTGGCGGTATTGTGGGGAAGAATCCGTTTATGATGCAGTTATATGCGGATATATTGGGACAGGCGATTCATACGAGTTCTACGGAACAAGGTTCGGCGTTTGGCGCCTCCGTATATGCGGCAGTGGCGGCAGGAAAACAGGCAGGCGGTTATACGACCGTGAATGAAGCGGCCCGTACGATGGGAAAAGGCGGCGGACGCAGATATGAGCCGATTCTTAAGAATGTGGAAACATACCATAGCTTGTACAGAGAATATAAGACATTACATGATTATTTCGGAGAAGGCGGCAACGAAGTGATGCATCGTCTGAGGCGGTAAGAAAAGCTTTCAGAGTGAAAAGCAGTCATGCAATGCCTCGAACAGTAATTTTCCATATTTTTTCTTGTGTAATACAAAAGGCAGTGATATACTAACTTCGGCAGCAGCAGCGCAGAAACCGTATATAGTTAGTTATCACTGCCTTGCTGACTGTGTGAGAAGCATATTGCTTTACGGCGTAAGGCGATAGAGAAACGATAGAAAAAAGATAGAAGGACGGAGAAAAATGAAAAAGAAAAAATTGTTACGAGGAATCGGTGTACTGATTCTGTGTCTGGCGCTTTTGCCGATGACCGTGCTTGCGTCGGAAGGCGATGCGGAGTATGTGCCGGGTATGTACGCAACATTCTGGGCGCTGGTTCCACCCATTGTTGCCATTGTGCTGGCGCTGATTACGAAGGAAGTTTACAGTTCCCTTTTTATAGGTATTTTAGTAGGCGGATTGTTTTATTCCGGATTTTCCTTTGAAGGAACGCTGACGCATATTTTTAACGGCGGTTTTACAGCCGTGTTGTCCGACAGCTATAATGTCGGTATTCTTATTTTCCTTGTGATTCTGGGAGCGATGGTGAGTCTGATGAACCGTGCCGGAGGTTCCGCCGCTTTCGGGCACTATGCCAAGGAGAAGATTAAGACCCGTGCCGGTGCGCAGTTGGCTACCGTAGCGCTCGGAGTCCTGATTTTTATTGACGATTATTTCAACTGTCTTACCGTTGGAAGCGTTATGAAACCGGTTACGGACGAGCACAAGGTTTCCCGTGCGAAGCTGGCTTATCTGATTGACGCCACGGCGGCTCCGGTCTGCATTATCGCGCCGATTTCTTCCTGGGCGGCAGCAGTGTCCGGATTTGTGGAGGGAGAAGACGGATTCTCCATTTTTATCCGTGCCATTCCCTATAACTTCTATGCAATCCTGACCATTGTTATGATGATTGCACTGGTACTTATGAAAGTGGATTTTGGTCCCATGAAAACCCATGAAGCCAATGCCTTAAAGGGCGACTTGTTCTCTACGGGAAAGGAATCTGATGCGAAGGAAGGACAGGCTGTAAATCCTAAGGGTAAGGTAATTGATTTGCTGATCCCTATTGTTTTGCTGATTATAAGCTGTGTGATCGGTATGATTTATACTGGCGGATTTTTTGAAGGCGCGGGATTTGTGGAAGCGTTCTCTAATTCCGATGCGTCTGTCGGTCTTGCGCTGGGCAGTATCTGTGCGATGATTCTGACGATTATCATTTATCTTTTGAGAAGGGTTCTGAACTTTACGGACTGCATGAAGTGTCTGCCTGACGGTTTCAAAGCGATGGTTCCGGCTATTTTGATTCTTACTTTTGCATGGACCCTGAAAGCTATGACTGATTCGCTGGGCGCGGCGGTATTCGTTGCGGATGCGGTGCAGAAGAGTGCGGGCGGATTTATGAATTTCCTGCCGGCGATCATCTTTATAGTGGCGTGTTTCCTCGCGTTCTCTACGGGAACTTCATGGGGAACATTCGGTATCCTGATTCCGATCGTGGTGAATGTGTTTATGAATTCTAACCCGCAGCTTATGATTATCTCTATTTCGGCTTGTATGGCAGGAGCGGTATGTGGCGATCATTGTTCTCCCATATCCGATACAACGATTATGGCTTCCGCAGGCGCGCAGTGTGACCATGTCAATCATGTGTCCACTCAGCTTCCGTATGTAATCGTAGTTGCAGCGATTTCCTTTATCACCTACATTGTTGCCGGCTTTGCGCAGAATGCATGGATTTCTCTGCCGGTAGGAATCGTACTGCTGTTAGCTGCATTGGCGGTGATCAAGAATATGAATGGAGAGAAAGCAGCGCAGTAAAAGGAACGTTTTTGCTGTCATAATCTGCTTACAAAATATAACAAGAATATTAGGAAGTTTCTTCTTGACCTTGTCCCTAGGACAAGGTCTATTCTTTATGTAAAGCCTGCACAAGAAGCGGTTGCGCACAGTACCGATAAGTCATAACGTGTGGGAAAGTAACAAAGGAGAAGAAGCGTATTGAGAACATTAAAGAAGCTTATCGGGTTACACAAATTTCTTTTTTGGACGGCGGCGGCGGTTACATTTGCGGCGGCGCTTACCAATCTATGCTGGAATGGATTTCTTGCGGTGTTTCTGGACAAATTCCCATCTGCACAGCAGTCTTTCTTAGGAGGAACGGACGCTCATGAAGGAATGATGGCGGCGGCAGGATTAGGTTTGATTGCGCTCTATGCGGTAAACGAGTACGGTTCCGCCTATCTTGCGTCATATACATGTGAAATATTTGTGCACGAAATGCGGATGGGATACGCGCGGCACTATTTATACAGTGATATCAGGATGCTTGCAGGGTTGAACGCCGGTGAAGAAGAGTCCGCCATGCAGAATGAACTGCAAGAGGTATCTGTCTACTTTAATGAGAATCTTTTTGCCATTATGAAACAGTTTGTTTCTTTTGTGTGTGCCGTTATCTTTTTGTTTTGTCAAAATGTGAAGCTGGCATTTCTGTCCATCATTCCGGTGATTCCTCTGATTGTATACTGCTTTTGTTCGAGCAAAATCATCAAAACTTACAGTGGACAGTGTTATGAGAGCAAGAAAAGTGTCAATGGGATGGTGACTGTCATGTTGGAACTTTTTCCCGTTATTTTAATATATGATGCATACAGACTGATGGAACGTGCCATTGATGAGCGTTTGGCAGAGTGGGAGAATGGAAGTGTCAGAAGAGAACGGGTTACGGCGAAGCTGATGTCGTTTTCCGGAATGCTTTTCTTCCTTCCGTTGTTATGTCTGATCGGTTTTGGCGGGTATATGGTCATAAATCATGAAATCAGCATCGGTATTTTTTATATTTTTCTAAATCTTTTGGGAAACGTCTCGGGATTTTTACAGAATATGCCGGGGATTTATGCAGGATTCAGAAGATTTTGCGCATCGGTTGACAGGCTGGATGAAGTTTCTTTTGCATATAAAAAGAACAAGGTGCTTGAGGGACTGTCATTAAAAGTGCGAGAGGGCGAACATATAGGAATCGTTGGAGACAGCGGCTGCGGTAAGAGTACGCTTTTGAAAATTCTGGCGGGTTTGTATCAGGCGGATTCCGGGAGCGTTATCGTGGAAGGAGAGACGGAACCGGAGAAAATACGGCGGCAGGTGGCGTTTGTGATGCAGACAGAAAATCTCTTTCCACTGTCTGTCAGAGACAATATTACTTGTGGGCATGACATTGCGGAAGGTGAATTATGGAAAATATGTGAGCATGTAAGTCTGACGAAGTGGACTAAGAGTCTTCCGGGCGGATTGGACACGAGCGTTGGAGAACGAGGGAGTCAGGTGTCGGGCGGACAGTCACAGCGCATCCAGATAGCCTGTACACTATGCAAAAATGTGCCGGTGATTCATGTGACGCATTACCCGGAGACGTTAGATGACAGTTATAAGATCTGCCGTATGGAAGGAGGAAAGTTCGTCTGTGGATGAATTTCATAAACTGATAAAGAGGCTTGACATTCTGCGTAAATATGTTTTTTGGCTGCTCTTACGGTCCCCTTTTGATGCGCTAAGAACATGGATGACGGCGGTCATGATGCAGTCTGTTTTCCAGTGTCTGCAAACGAGTGACCAAAGGACTTTGCCGTTATTATGTATCGGCTATAGCTTGCTTTGCACATTGCTGTTTGTGTATAATGGGGTTGTATGAAGCAGCTTGTTATTGACCGGTATAGTCTGTATGTGCATCCTGCCGCATCTGTGGCTGAATTACAGACTTGTGCTTAAAGGCATTCCGGCTTTAAAAGAAGCAGCCCAGAAAGCACTGGGTTTTTCTCTTGATGAGATTAAAACGGTGATTGACGGTAGGATGGAGAAGTCGTTGTTGATTGAAGTGATTTCAAGGAAACAGAAAGCATGGAAGGAAGCGGCGGACGCGGCAGAATACAAGAGAGAAAGTCTGGATAACATTATTAGAAACGTGCAGGATTCCGATGCGGCGGAGAGAATCACTAAAATGACGGAGGAAGAACGCGCATGGCTTCTGGCAAAGATGATATGTATTGAGGAACTGAGCGTGCAGAGATGCTTGAGCGAAGCTTTGTGGCTATAACATGGAAGGAGAAAATCACATGAAGAAAAGAGAAGACCTGCGGCAGATTAAGCTGTCCGATATACAGAGGGAGAAATTGCAGGACGAAATTAAGGCGTTTTATCTTGATGAGAGGGGCGAGGAAATCGGAATTATCGCACAGATGCAGGTATTAGAATTATTTGAACAGAAGATGGCGCCAATCATCTATAATAAAGCGCTTGATGATGCGAAGCTGTGGTTTGGCCGAATGATGGATAATCTGGAATCAGATTATTATACGCTGTATAAGAACGAAGAGTGAAATTGCCGGATAGAGAAGAAATAGAAACATTCATGATGTATAATACTTGAAAACAAGGGCGGAAGCAGTGGATGTTTTCGACCTCTTTGTCATTTACGTTTTTTCAGACAATGTCCCGTTTACGGTACACTCTTACCGCAAATTCATACGATACGAAAAAGCAGATCGCAGAAACCGCCAGTACGATGCAAAAAGCTAGGAGCATGTGGTCTTTTACAGGGATAAACAGATTGGTAAGAAGCACAAGCGCCACAATGATTCCCGTGGATGCCATGAAAGACATCATGAAAACAATCTGTGATTTTTCCGGGTCGAAAAGATAGGCGCAGGGCAGGCTGATCCCTCCGGCAAACAAAGTCGCGCTCATACCGATAGAGCCATACAGACACAAGGACCGCAGCGTGACGCCATTGCCGTACACACAGCCGGACAATGCGAGTATCCCACAAGGAATCAGAGCGGCAAGCATTCCGAATACGGCAAGTATGATATAAAAGATAAATTTCTCACCGATAATCTGACTTCTTGATACGGGCATGGTGATCACATTCTTATTCCATTTGGAGCCTGCGTCGCTTGTGATACTGATAAAAACCGCTGTCGTGGCGGCGACCGGAGCAAGGACTAGGAGTGCGCTCGGTTCCAGCAGAAAAGACAGTCCGAAACCAAGAACAATTAAGCTGACAATTGTTACTGCAATGTTGCTTTTTGCAATGTATAAGTCTTTGATTAAAACGCCCTTCATCATTTATCCCCCTTTACATAGAGAAGCATAATCTCATCAATCGTTACCGGAACAATCATTGCTTTCGGATATTTTTTCTGCATTTTTGCACGGTCAGCAATCAAAACCTGCCATTCATAATCCATTTTACGATATACGATCACATCGGATTTATCGAGCGCGTCAAACTGTGCCGCGCCGCATTTGATGATACCGTATTGTTCAAGCAGCTCATCTTTTGCCTTGGAAAAGACGACTTTTCCTTCATGGATAAATACGATATAATCGGCAATTTTCTCTAAATCACTGGTGATATGGGAAGACACTAGTATAGAGTGTTCTTCGTCCTGCACAAAATCCAAAAGCATATCCAGAATATCGTCCCGGGTAATAGGGTCAAGTCCGCTGGTCGCTTCGTCCAGAATCAATAATTTGGAATGGTGTGAAAGAGCGGCGGAAACAGCCAGTTTCATTTTCATACCCTTTGAAAACTGTTTAATCTGTTTGTCTGTGGGCAGAGAAAACTGTTTTAAAAGCTGAAAATAGGTCTGCTCATCCCATGAATGATAAATATTCTTCATGATTCGATTGATTTTATCAGGCGAGAGAAGTTCGGGATAGTTACTGCCGTCAAAAACTACGCCTATCTGCTCTTTGATATCGTTATCCAGCTCTTCATTTCCTAAAATCGAGACATGACCGTCTTCCTTTTGAATCAGTCCTAGTGCCGCGTTGATGGTTGTGCTTTTGCCTGCGCCGTTTTCACCGATCAGTCCGACAATAGAACCGTTCGGGACGGTAAATGAAACGTGATCCAGAGTGAAATCTTTATAAGTTTTGGTAAGACCTGAAATCGTTAAAGCATTTGTCATAGTCAATCCTCCTCATACAGCAGCGTTAATAAGTCAAGTAATTTGTTAAGCGGGATGCCGCTTGTGCGGGCTATTTCAATTGCTTCGTTGAAATGTTCCTCAATTTTTTTCTGTTGTTCTTCTAAATAGAAATCCTGATTTTGTACAGAAACAAAGCAGCCTTTCCCGGCTGTTGTTTCGATGAAACCGTCCTCTTGAAGGAGGTCGTATGCCTTCTGTACGGTCAAAACACTGATTTGTAATGATTTGGCAAGAGCGCGGATAGAGGGAAGCGCTTCCCCGGCTTTCAGTTCTCCGTTCATAATCTGCGTTTTTACCTGCATTACAATCTGTTCGTACAGAGGGCGGCTGGTCTTATTACTTACAATAATCTCCAAATCGTCACTGCCTTTCTGTTCCTAACTGTATTGTATCAACAAGTACAGTATGATACAATGCAGGACAATTGTCAAGAGGGAAATTAGAATGAGGCTGGAAAATGGAATTCACAATGACGGCTGAAAAAGCTGATAATGCAAAACAATTTATTTGACGCGGTAAAGAACAAGAGATATGATGAGAGAAATACCCGTCGATGAAACGGTGTAATTTATGAAAAGGCATGGTGCAGATATGAAAGTGCATAGTCATCAGGTTTCCAATCGGATTACGGAAGGCGTGATTTGGAAACAGCTTCTCTTTTTCTTTTTTCCGATTTTGTTCGGGACTTTTTTTCAACAGCTTTATAACACTACGGACGCGGTTATCGTAGGAAAGTTTGTGGGTAAAGAAGCGCTGGCGGCAGTGGGCGGACCGGCTGCAACGCTGATTAATCTGTTGATCGGATTTTTTACCGGACTTTCTTCCGGGGCGACCGTAATTATCTCACAGTATTACGGAGCGAAGAAAGAAGAGGATGTGAAGAACACGGTACATACTGCAATGGCGCTGTCCATCGCCGGAGGCGCCTTGATAATGGTGTTGGGGCTTCTTTTTTCCAAATTGGCGCTGCAGGCAATGAATACGCCGGAGGAAATTCTGAAGTTGTCCGTTGTGTATATGAGGATTTATTTTATCGGCGTTATCCCTTCGTTGATCTATAACATGGGTTCCGGTATTTTAAGGGCAGTGGGTGATTCCAAGCGGCCGCTCTATTTCCTGATTTTATCGTGTATTGCCAACATTATATTGGATATTTTGTTCGTGACGATTTTGGAGATGGGCGTGGTTGGTGTTGCGGCAGCCACCGCATTGTCACAGCTTATCAGTGCGTTTATGGTGATCGTGACGCTTGTGCGAACCGAAGATTCTTACCGGTTATATATTAAGCAGATCCGTTTTACGATGCCGCTTTTGCATAAGATTGTGCGCATTGGTCTGCCGGCAGGAGTTCAGTCTGCCATGTATTCCGTTTCCAATCTGATTATTCAGTCAAGCATCAATGCTTTCGGGACGGATACGGTCGCGGCGTGGACGGCATACGGCAAGATAGACGGTATTTTCTGGATGATTATGGGAGCTTATGGCGTATCGATTACCACTTTTGCAGGACAGAACTTCGGCGCTGGCAAATATGACCGGATCAGGAAGAGTGTGCGCATCTGTCTGGGCATGGCGGCGTTTACGAGTATGCTTCTCAGTGTGATCGTGCTGACGGGCGGAGGACTTTTCTTCCGGCTGTTTACGGATGATCTGGACGTAGTTGCTATCGGGCTTGGTATGATGCGGGTGATCTCACCAAGCTATGTGACGTATATCTGTATCGAGATACTTGGGGGCACCACGAGAGGATGCGGGGACGCCATACCGCCGATGCTTATGACGTGTGTCGGTATCTGCGTACTGCGTGTAGTCTGGATTCTGACTGCGGTTCCTCTGCGGCCGGAGATATCCACGGTGGCGTTCAGTTATCCGATGACCTGGACGGCAACTTCGCTGTTGTTTATCATTTATTATCTGCGGGGAAATTGGCTGAAGCGGTGCCGGGGTATTGCATAGCAATAGTCTTGTGACATGTTTACGGCTGTTTGTGACACTTTACTTCACAAGCAAAGGGGACTATGTTATAGTTTGTTCAGGATAAATATGATGAATGGAATTCATGAAATGCACAGAGGAAGTTGTTCCATGAAGGAAGGAAATTTTGTGTGCAGAAAAGGGGATTGATATGTATATTAACGACCTTGGTATCGGAAGGATTAATGCTGACAATAGTGTAAGCGGAGTCAACTCCGTAGGCAGTGTAGGAAGAATTGCTTCTGTTAATAATAAGAAAAATATTTCGAGACTGTCCAATACAGTGCAAGGGAAGAACGGGGATCGTTATGCCACGGTGATGAAGGAGGCGGTGGAGAATCAGAGAACGATGTCCAATCCGACATTTGCTACAGCGGGAGACATTATTATTCAGGAAGCTTTTAAGAAGATGGAGACGGACCCGGAATGGGAAGAGTCAGTGATGGATAAGGTAAAGGATTATTATACCGGAGATTATGATGCAGGCAGTGTGCAGAGAAGTTATCAGAATATGCTGGGACAGAATAGTCTGCAGACCTATCTGATACAGAGTCTGATTGGCGGACAAGGTACTTTGGGACTCGGGCTTACCGGATATTCTCCTTACGGGCTTACCGGTCAGGCGGCATCGGCATACGGCAATGTGATGAACAGTGCGATAAACAGCAGCTTGTTCGGAAGCTGGCAGTTATAGTCTGGTTGTGCAGAGCAGCTTCTATACAAGCTGATATCGGATAGAAGAGATATGTGAAACGACGGGAAAGTTCCCCGTCGTTTTTTTGTGTGACAGGATTGCGGGCACGTTATAAGGTTGAGTCGAACTGTTTATATAATTTGTCGAAAATATACAAG
>VSOA01000128.1 GCA_009774585.1 Lachnospiraceae bacterium | reverse complement strand
CTTCATGATGGGATGCTTCAATGACAAATCCCATATCCTCCAAAGTAAGTACCATATCCCGTCTGGCATTTTCTCCGAAATCCATCGGCCCCAAGTCAAAATATCCCGCTTTTTCATGGGTAATCGTCGTCGGCATTGCATTTTCATCCGTATTAAAAAGGAAAAACTCACATTCCGGTCCGACTTCGAACGTAAGACCTAACTTCTCCGCTTCCACGATTGCACGCTTTAAAATATACCGCGGGTCTCCCTCAAAAGGCTTGCCGTTCGGGCGGTATACATCACAAATCATCCTTGCCACCTTGCCCTGCTGTGGACGCCATGGAAAAATTTCCAGTGTATTGAAATCAGGATGCAAATACATATCAGATTCCTCGATGCGCGCAAACCCTTCAATTGAAGAGCCGTCAAACATACACTCATTATTGAGCGCCTTCTCAAGCTGACTCGCCGTAATCGCCACATTTTTCAGATTACCAAAGATATCCGTAAATTGTAGACGGATGAATTCCACATCCTCATCTGCAACCAGTTGTATGATATCTTCCTTTGTGTAATTCTTTCTCATAACTGCCTCCCTTTTCCTGCATTTTACTCTTCATTCCGGAACGTTTATGCGACGTTGGGCAATAAGCCGTCGCCACACCTGCACAGACATTTTATTTTTTGTCACACATTGTTTTTTAATCATTAACGCACGCAAGGGCATTCTTATCCTATATAAGAACACCCTTGTTCCGTATTATCATATCAGTTGTTTTGTGAATTTGTCAAGGCGGAGCTTCGTAACCTTTCGTTCTCTGCAAGAAGCTGCCTGATCTGTTCTTCTTTTTCTGAAATTGTCCGATTGCGCTCCGCTATTTCTCGTTCTCGGTCTGTCAGCTCTTTCTCATAGCCCGCTATCGCTTCGTTTCGGTCCGTTAATTCTTTCTCATAGCCCGCTATCGCTTCGTTTCGGTCCGTTAATTCTTTCTCATAACCCGCTATCGCTTCATCTTGTTTCGCAATTGTCCGTTTATAACTTCGAATAGAAAGTTCCTTGTCCGAAATCTCCCTCTGGTAATTCCGCATGTCCTGATAATATTCCTCTCTGTCACAGCACATCTTGCGAACCTGTTCGTCCGTATTAAACATAAAAATCGCTTTTGCCGCTTCATTCATATTTTCGTCTTTAGCTGCCAATATTTTGACCTCCTCCCAAGTAGTTGCTTTCAGAAGTTTTGCCCAGTCGTCAATATGATATTTCTTATCCTCTTCCGTTGCTAAGTCTATTCGAGATAAGTCTACCACATTCAGCATGATATTGTCACTATATTTTTGATAATTTTTAACGTTTAACAGTTTGTAAGACACATAGAACTCAGGGTGTTCCTCAAACAGTGTATAGTCTAAAAATCCGATATGTATCACAGACTTCGCCTGATTGTAATCCTGTCCGTGGGCAAGACTGTCAAAAGAACGGCACAGATAGATTACGGAGCGATTCTGCCAGTTAAGTCTGTTCGTTACCTGCATTTCAAGATTAATCAACGTTTGGTTGTTCAGAAGGACATTGATATCCAGTCTTATCTCCTTATCTTGAATCGACTCTCCCAAGATAATCGGATTTGTGACTTTGGCAGAAACCACTTCCTGCTCAGTTAAGTGAAGTAAAGAACAGATTAACCCGCGTAATACTCTGTTGTTGGATTGTAAGACCGCACGAAACATATAGTCATTGGTCATACTGTAATAAATCTTGCCGTAGGTGTTTTGAAAAGATGTGTTTCGATTCATAGATGTGTTTTCCTTTCATTAGAAATGAGACGGAGCACTGCCCCGAAGATTATCCGGAATCAAAAAAAGAAAGAATGTTCCGTTTTGTTTAAAGTATATCCTATCTATACCAGAGAAAAGCGTCAAACGCAAATGTTTTCTACTGTTTTGATTGTAGAAAATCATTAAACGTAAAATCGTTAAGCATGGAAACGATTCAATATCTGGTGTATAATGCAAACTATATAAACAGCCATATGCCACATATTGTATTGTGCAAGTTTATAGAAAATTAATCTTCACTCAATTGTTTCACCCATTACAAACAAAAGGAGAAAATAATGCCAAAAATCATGATTATTGAAGACGACAGAGCGGTGCGTGAAGAACTGACCCTCCTTTTGAAAAACGAAGGTTATATCCCTATCCCTGTCACCTCTTTTCAAGATATCGTTCAACAGATCAAAGAGGATGACCCCGATTTGATTTTATTGGACCTCGGACTGCCCGGGCAGGACGGCCTGTCATTGTGCGCCGAATTACGAAGAGACAGCAATACACCCATCATTTTTGTCACCAGTCGGAATTCCACGGCGGATGAGCTTCTTGCCCTCAGCATGGGCGGCGACGATTACATCTGCAAACCGTATAACATACCGCTTCTGCTGACCCGCATTAAAGTCATCCTGCGCCGCAGCAGTCTGAAAGCAGAACCTGACTATACGGAAATTAACGGCCTGCGCCTGAATCTGGCTAAAGGCACCGTAACCGCCAACAATATGACCATCTGTCTTACGCGCAATGAAATCCAGATTCTGGCACATCTGATGGCGCACGCCGGAGAGATCGTCTCCCGTGCCGATTTGATCGAATCTTTATGGAACAGTAAAATCTATATCGACGACAACACCTTAAGCGTCAACATTACCAGACTGCGGAACAAACTGGATGAATTGGGACTGGCCGACTATATTAAGACACGTCGTGGACTGGGATATCAAATATAGATCAAAGCATTTGGGGAGTAAAAGTAATTATGGCTTTTCGCGAATTTCTATCTGACCGTATGGGCAAAACCATATTAGAAATATTAATAATGACACTAACGTCAGTTATTTTGTTTACCACCGGAACACAGTCCGGTGTAATCGCTCTTTTAATTATATTAATCTGCCTGATTCGCATAACATCGCTTCTCGTCAGCTTTTTTATATGCCGGTCACATCTGAATGAACTGGAACGCATCATGTCCGGTCTGGACCGGAAATATCTGTTTACCGAATGTACGCCGCCGCCGAAAACCTTGTATGAACGTAAGCTTTTTGCTCTCATGCGCCACTCCTGTAAATCTATGACCGAATCCGTCTCAGACGCAGAATCTGCAATACATGAATACCGCGAATATGTGGAAAGCTGGGTGCATGAGATCAAATCCCCCATCACAGCAGCCAAATTAATCTGTCACGACATGAACCCGGAAACCCGACGGCGGCTCTCGCAGGAACTTGCCCGGATTGAAGCCCATGTGGAACGGGCGCTCTTCTATGCCAGAATGGAGAATCCGGAACGTGATTGCATCATCAGAGAATGTAATCTCGAAGAAATCGTGTCAAAGACCATTGAAACTTACCGCACACTGCTCATGCAAAGTAACATACGCATCGAAACCGACAATCTGAATCATCAAATCTATACTGACGAAAAATGGACGTGCTTTATTCTCGGACAGCTTATGCAAAACGCTGCCCGATACCAAAACGAGTTCTGCTCAAACGAGCACAGTTCGTTTAAACACAGCTCGTTTGCGAGATTTGTTTCGCACACTCGAATGAACACTGAAAATCTCTACGCAAGTAATGACACATCTGTCATTTCCATTTCTGCAGAACGCATCGGCAAAGACCGGCTTATTCTCGACGTCTCTGATAACGGAATTGGCATCCCCTCCCATGAACTGCCCCGCGTCTTTGACCGTGGATTCACAGGCAGTAATGGGCGCGCGAAAGGCGGGAGCACCGGAATGGGTTTATATCTGTGCCGCAAATTAGCTGACTTTCTTGATATCGACATACAAATTATCTCTGCCGAAAACGAGGGTACCTGCGTAACACTCACTTTTCCGGCAAGAGATTTAAGCATCGAAAACCCGTAGCGGAACTCTTCCTGCACAATCTTACAAAATTGTAAGACAAATCCATATTACTTCGATACTATCTGCTGCTCTGCTGCTGTATGATAGCAGCATACGTCGTCAACCCGCGGCATGAGCCAAACATCTGCTCCGCAGCTGCCTGGCTCATGCTCCCGGAATTCAATTTATAGGAGGTATGTTATGCTGCAAGTCAAAAACATCGAAAAATACTACGGCAGTAAAAATCACGTCACCAAAGCCTTAGACCGCGTCAGTTTTGATGTAAAAAAAGGTGAATTTATCGCTATCATGGGGGCTTCCGGCAGCGGCAAGACCACCCTGCTCAACTGCATATCCACAATAGATACGGTAAGCGCCGGAAGTATTGTTCTGGAAGGGACGGAAGTCTCAGAGCTTGCTGACAATGAACTTGCCCGTTTTAGGAGAGAGCGGCTGGGATTTGTCTTTCAGGATTTTAATCTGCTGGACACTCTGACACTCGAAGAAAACATCGGTCTTGCCCTCACGCTCAATCATTCCGACTCTCGTACAGTACAAAAACAGGTTTTGGAAGTATCTGAAAGACTCGGCATCACCGATGTTCTCGGCAAATTTCCCTATCAGGTATCCGGCGGGCAAAAACAGCGCGCTGCCTGCGCCAGAGCCATGGTTGCCGGGCAGTCTCTGCTGCTTGCAGACGAACCTACCGGAGCTTTGGACTCCACTGCCTCGAAGAATCTTCTGGAAATCATGTCTCAGATGAACCGGGACATGGACGCGACAATCCTCATGGTCACACATGATGCTTACAGCGCCAGTTATGCTTCAAGAATCCTTTTCTTAAAAGACGGGAAAATCTTCAACGAACTGCTTCGGGGTGAACGGAACAGACCGGTATTCTACCGCGAGATTTTGAATGTTCTTGCATTGTTAGGAGGTGATATCAGTGACGTTATCTAAATTGTCCTTGCGAAATGCCAAAAGGCAGGCAAAAGATTATCTGGTCTATTTCGTCACTGTCGTTATGTCTGCCGCCCTTATCTATGCCTTCAACGACTTGATTTTTTCCAAAGAACTTCTGCAACTGTCCGTGCGCATGGAATATCTGCCGGAGATGATTGTTTTCGCCAGCATTATAGTCGTATGTATTATCGGATGGCTGGTCTATTACACCACCGGATTTATGCTGACCAAACGAAGTCGCGAACTCGGCACCTACATTTTAATCGGTCTGGAACCGAAACAGGTAACACGCCTTTTTATGATGGAAAATCTGCTTATCGGCACAGCCGCCTTCGTGCTTGGAACAATCCTAGGCAGTTTTCTGTTTCAGATTCTCCGCGCAATTGTATTAACCCTCTTCGGCTCACCCTACCGTTTCGGGCTGTCCTTTTCTCTGAAAGCAGTCGGTCTGACACTCACATATTTTATGCTGATTTATCTTTTTGCCCAGCTAAAATGCCGGAAGCGCATCCGTTCCATGAAAATCTATGACCTCATCTATTATGAAAAAAGAAATGAGGAAGAGTTCATTCACAAAAGCAGCCGTCGCCGCAAAACATTTGTACTTTCCATCATATTCGGCGTCATCGGTACATTATTTTTAATGATAGGAAGCGCGATTCCTTCTTTCTTAGGCGCAACCTGTATCATTGTATTTCTCTACGGATTTTTTATCAGCTTCTCCTCCGGCGTTCCGGCATATTATGAAAGCCGTCCGGCAAACAAATACAAGCGGCAGACGCTGCTCGTCTTTCGCACACTCTCGGCTAAACTTGCCACTATGGGAATCGTCATGGCGACCATCTCTTTACTGTTTACCGCCATACTCATCAGTCTCGGTCTGGGAATGCTCTTTAGCCGTATGTTCCATTTCCGGGCAGAGCAATGCTGCTTTGACTTTTTTGTCTCTGATACTGACACATCTGTCAATTTTGAAGCATATACAGACTACATGCATACGAATCTGACTGTAACCGATGAACGGCAATACCCTGTTTATCTGACGGAGGATGGCTCTTTGACAAATTATCTTGAAGCAAACACGCGCTACACCTCTTTCTATGACACCGACATGATCATGAAATACAGCGATTATACCGCTCTTAGGGCGATGCTCGGTTATCCCGAAGCCGAAATGGAATCCGGACAGTACTTGGTCCACTGCATGCCTTATCTGGAAAATGCTGTCAGACAGTATTCCCAATCGGAACTATATGACACTTTCGTCATATACGAAAAAGAAAATCTGACTTTAGGAAATGTCTACACAGAAACCTTTAATCAATATTTATGGGGCGGCAACGGCTACAACTTTATTCTGGTACTGCCGGATCATATCGCCGAAAAGTATACCATACACGGGATATGCTATGCCGCTATGACGAAAGAGCCAATAAGTGAGACGCAGTACTATGCCCTGCGCGACATTTTTTATCAAACAAATACCACCCATGATGGCATTTTTGACGCAGACGAGTACGGCACAATCGACGCCAAGTCACAAAAGAAAAGAGCCGAAGCTTCCGAAGTGGCAATGCTTGCTTTTCCGCTCTACTACTTGGCCTTGATTCTTACAATGACCACCGTGACAATCCTCACCATCCACCAGCTCAGCGAGATGAACCGCTATAGACAACAGTTTATACTGCTTCGCAAACTCGGCATGGCGCAGCGGGATATGCACAAGGCATTGAGATGCCAGTTCACTATTTACTATGCAATGCCGGTAATTCCTGCGCTGTTGGTCAGTGTTCCTTTTATTCTGAATTTTGAAAACATCGTGGAACCGGAAATCCTTGCAGGCACAAACCGCCCGCTTGTCATTCTGCTGATCACTCTCGGACTGTTTGCCGCAATCTACATGATTTATATTCTGCTTGCATACAGCAGTCTGATAAGAAATGTACTGTCTACACCATAGTCCTACAGACGGCGTGCCGAACATGTTCTATACTGTCAGCACGCCTCTTTATCATCCATGATTTCTTCCTCTCCGTGCATAAACAAGAATGCCCCCTCATAGACTGATAAAAAAGAATTTCTATGGGGATATTGTATGAGTTCCAAAACCAAAATCGTTGTGCTTCACGTAAAAGAGTTAATATATACCGGAATCTTCGCCGTGCTCGGTATTTTGTTCATCGTTCTGCTCATCATCATGTTCCTGCCGAAAGAGGAAAAAAGAGCGACCATGTCTACCGTGACACAGACTACCTCCAACACCTACATACCCGGTGTATATACGACCTCGTTGATTTTAAACGACAACATCGTGGAAATTGAGGTAACCGTGGACGAGAAAAACATCAACTCCATACGCCTCATCAATCTGGACGAAGCCGTGGCAACCATGTATCCTTTGATTCAACCGTCGTTCGAGGATCTTGCCAATCAGATTATCGTCAATCAGAGTCTGGATGGCATCACCTATTCGGATGACAGCAAGTATACGTCCATGATTCTTTTAGACGCTATTACGGCTTCTTTGGAGAAGGCGTTGGAAAATGAGGGGGATGAGGAGTTGGAGAAGGTTCAATAAACGGGTCGCGCCAGACAGGATATCATTGTCTGGCGCCGCCTTACAATTCCTCTATCTGCTTCAGCCAGATAGCGGCGCTGGCGTCAGAGGGCATTCGCAGGTCGCCGCGAGGGGAGACAGCCACACTGCCGACTTTGGGACCATCCGGCAGACAGGAACGTTTAAACTGCTGCGCAAAAAATCTCTTGTAAAAAGTTTTGAGCCACTTTAATATGACATCTTTGTCATATAAATCTCGGAAAGACCCACAGGCAATTCTGTAAATCTTAGCAGGCTCAAAACCGCAGCGCAGCATATAGTATAAGAAAAAGTCATGCAATTCATAAGGTCCGACCAGCGCTTCCGTCTTCTGTGCAATCACACCGTCCACGGGCGGTAAAAGTTCCGGACTGACAGGCGTGTCAAGTACATCCTCCAAAATCTTCTTTAATTCTTTATCGCCGCATGTGTCAGCATAATACCTGACCAAATGACGCACAAGCGTCTTCGGAACACCGGCATTAACGCCATACATGGACATGTGATCGCCGTTGTAAGTCGCCCAGCCAAGCGCGAGCTCAGACATGTCGCCCGTCCCGATTACCATACCATTCTTTCGGTTCGCAATATCCATCAGAATCTGGGTGCGTTCTCTCGCCTGCCCGTTTTCATACGTTACATCGTGATTATCCATATCCTGTCCGATATCTTTAAAATGTATGCTCACCGCCTCTTTAATATCAATCTCTTCAAGCGCAGTTCCCAGAATTCCTGCCAGTTTGCAGGCATTGTCATAAGTTCTGTCCGTCGTACCGAAACACGGCATCGTCACCGCCGTAATCTGTCCCCGATCCAGCCCAAGCATATCGAAAGCCCGCACCGTCACAAGCAGAGCAAGCGTAGAATCCAGCCCTCCCGAAACCCCGACGACCGCAGACTGACACCCTGTATGTTCATATCGTTTCTTAAGACCAAAAGATTGAATCGAAAGGATCTCCTCACAACGTTTATTACGTTCCTCCTGATTTGCCGGCACAAAAGGCTGTGCACCGAACGTACGCGTAAGAGGCGTCTCCTCCGTTTCTATATGAATCGGTAAAGTTAAATACTGTTCCCATTTTTGCGGTTCAAAAGTGGACATCCTGCGTCTTTCATGACAGAGTCTGTGAATATCAATGTCCGCATAAATATTTTCCGGTACAAACCGCTTCGCCTGTGCGAGAATCGTTCCGTTTTCCGCAATGATATTGTGTCCGCCGAACACCAGATCCTGCGTGGATTCCCCCTCTCCCGCCGAACAATAGATATATCCCGTAATCTGTTTGGCACTCGATGACTTCACCAGCATTTCCCTGTATGCATCTTTGCCGATCGTCTCATTGGAAGCCGACAGATTCACGATCACAGTAGCGCCTGCCAGCGCATGTAACGTTCCCGGCGACAACGGCGCCCAGATATCTTCACAAATCTCACAGCCTATCGTCAATCCGCTGACTGCATCTGCTTCAAACAGAATATTGGTGCCGAACGGAAGTTCTTCGCCTTCATAGAGAATGCTCTCCGGTACCTCATTACCTACCGCAAAATGTCTTGTCTCGTAAAATTCCGCGTAGGACGGAATATGTCTCTTCGGAATAAAAGCAAGTACTTCTCCGTCCTGCAGAGCCGCCGCCACATTATACAGCTTACCTTCTTTTTCAAGAGGAAGCCCCACAAACACCAGCGCATCATTTCCCTGCGTGGCATCCGCTACCATGCGCATCGCCTCTTTAGCCTGCATGAGCAATCGTTCCTGCAAAAAAAGATCGCCGCATGTATATCCGGTCAGACACAGTTCCGGAAAAACTATGATTTTAGCGCCTTCTCCACATGCTTCCTCGATTCCTTTACAGATTTCTTTCGCATTATATTCAGGGTCAGCCACCCTGATTTTTGGGGTCATAGCTGCCGCTTTGATAAATCCGTGCTTCATATTCATTCCTCACTTCCGCGCGTGCTTTCTCCAGTGTGAGAAAGATTTGCTTGGCAAATCGTAGAACTTCTTAGCGAAACAGCCTTTGCTGGGAGCTCTAGAAGTTCTTCTCACACTATTATCTGTTTCTTTACAGTTTATATGCAGATTGATTAGCCCACTATTTCTGTTATTCGTCAGAAAAAGTCTCCGCAAAGTATTTGACAGGTTCAAGCGGTATAATCTCCTGATGAAATACGTCCACAGACAAAGCAATACTGCCCGCTCCGCTTTCTGTCAGCATAGAAACCACTTCCCGAATGCGATTTTCATCTTTACTGAAAAAACCGTTCGTGATTACATCCCGTTTCGGGATGCCCATTTCCTTCGCCGCTTTATGTATTTTACATACAATTTCAGGATAAAGCAACGGTTCACCGCCAAAAGTCATTAAGGATTCAATCTTTTAGTGCCTGCATATTTCATAAACGGCCTCTACAGCGGCGTCTGCATCAATATGCTCTCCGCTTAAAGAGTGCTCTCCTTCCGAACAATGTCTGCATCTGCCCGTACATGCCCAAGTCACTACAAATTCCATACGGTTTAGATTTTTCAGATATTTGTTCATAATAGACTATTTCCTCCTTTTCGGATTTATAACTTCTCGGAATCTTCAGCCCTTACTTTATAAGGCTTTCAGACCCTTGCTTCAAAAAATCACCCACTTTTT
>VSOA01000127.1 GCA_009774585.1 Lachnospiraceae bacterium | reverse complement strand
GTATGTACGTCTGTGTCTGAGGTGATGAATCAGATTGGTGCAGCCGATGTGGCAAGCAAGGGTGAGCTGGTTTGGAAGATTAACGCGGTATGTTACGCAATCTTGGTGGTTGTTGCAATTCTCGGCAGAATTCCGGGACTGGTGCTGGTTGCTTCTTTGGCGTCAATCGGCGTGTTGATTGCATCGTTAGTCGCATCAATCTTCTATATGATTTTCTTGAACAAGAGCAGCGCGGCGTTAGGCGCATAATTATTCGGAACAGTATGATTGCAGTTGATAAGAAAGTGAATCGTTTTGCGCGGTTCGCTTTCTTTTTGCCTTGCGGGATGCTATAATAGACGCAAGCCCGGCGGCTTGCGCCCCGAGAATTACTGCGTAATTCTTGCCACAATGATTTATGCAGTGGCATTTATTGTAATACGGAATAGACGCAAGCAAGAGCATCTTGCGTCGGCAAAAGAAAAACAAGCGGATGCGAAGCAGACATTTGTTTCCATGCGCTGATTAACGAGTGTATAAGAAAACAAGCAGACATTTGTAACGGAGGGAACAGGAATGAGATTGGGAGCATTAGAAGCGGGCGGTACCAAAATGGTCTGCGCCATAGGAGACGAGACGGGCAGGATTTTTGAACAGGTGTCTATACCTACGCAGACGCCGGATGTTACGATGCCGAAGCTGATTGAATATTTTAAGGAGCGCGGCGTAGAGGCTTTGGGCGTAGCGTGTTTCGGACCGATTGAACTGGACAGAAATTCACCGCAATACGGCTGTATCACTTCTACGCCGAAATTGGCATGGAGAAATTATAATATCGTAGGCGGACTGGCGGACGCGCTTCAATGTCCGATCGGCTTTGATACGGATGTGAACGGCTCCGTTCTCGGGGAGGTGACGTTCGGTCAGGCGAAAGGCAAAAATTGCGTCATCTATCTGACGATTGGTACCGGCGTGGGCGGCGGCATTTATATAGATGGCAGATTATTGCACGGAATGGTCCATCCCGAGGCAGGACATGTATTAATTCGCAAGAGAAGTGACGATACTTATGAAGGGAAATGCCCGTATCACAAGACTTGTCTGGAAGGTATGGCAGCCGGTCCGGCAATAGAGGAACGCTGGGGCAGAAAGGCAGCAGAACTGGCGGACCGGACAGAGGTGTGGGATTTGGAGGCGGATTATATCGCGCAGGCGCTCACGGGATATATATTGACCCTATCGCCGGAAATGATCATATTAGGCGGCGGTGTGATGCATCAGGAACAGTTGTTCCCGTTAATCAGACAGAAAGTGACGCAGTTATTGGGCGGCTATGTACAGGCCGAAGAACTGGAAGACATGGAGCGCTATATTGTGCCGGCAAGCTTACATGACGATCAGGGAATCATGGGCTGCCTTGAGCTTGCAAGAAGAGAAATTGCAGGATAGTGTCGTAGAAAATCCGATCTAAAAAATAAAAAGTAGATTATGCTCTAAAGTCTTACGGGAAATATCCGATACAAATAGTGTAAAGAATTATTGAGGTGGAAGGAGGAGTCTCCTATGCGTATTGAATCTTATACACAGGTACAGCAGTTATATAGCACGAAGAAGCCTGCTAAATTACAAGGCAAGACGGCAGCTACTGCTTCCGATCAGATACAGATTTCCAGTATCGGTAAGGATATTCAGACCGCTAAGAATGCAGTGGCAGCAACGGAAGATATCAGAGAAGAATTGACGGCTCCCTTAAAAGCAAGTATCGCGAACGGCACATATCAGGTGAGTGGCGAGAGTTTTGCGGAGAAGTTAATGAAGAAGTACGAAGAAATCGAAAGTCTGTAGACACAGTGAAGGAGAGATTTTGGCGTGGCAAGTTTAATGGAAGTCTTGATTGATGTTTTAGACAAAGAGAATCAGGAATATGAGAGATTACTGACTTTGTCCATGCGAAAAACTCCGGTCATTGTGTCGGAGGACTTAGATGAATTGGCAAGAATCACGGATGAGGAGCAGATCATAGTAAGCAGAATTAATCATCTGGACAATCAGAGAAATGAAGCTATTAATGATATTGCGAATGTGCTTAACAAGGATGTTAACAACTTAAAGATTGTGGATTTGATTAAAATGCTGGCGGCAAGACCGGAAGAGCAGGAGAAACTGGCAGCTGTATTTGACAGTCTGCAGGAGAATGTGCGCGGTGTGAAGCGGATCAATGAACAGAATCGGGAATTACTTCAGGAAGCATTGGAACTGGTGCAGTTCAACATGAATGTTTTACAGGCGATGAACAAAGCTCCCGAGACTGCGAATTACAACAAGGGCGCGTTCAGTACCGGGGATATGATTGGTGCAAGCCACAAAACTTTTGACGCTAAGCAATAATTGTTAAGGACGGTAGAATTATGTCATTAATGGGAAGCCTTTGGACGGGCGTATCAGGATTACAAACTTCAAATAATGCGCTGAATACGACGGCGCACAACATGTCAAACATGGACACCATAGGATATACCAGACAGCAGGTTGCCCAATCGACGAGAACGTATACGACGATTGAGAAGGGCAATAAGACGAACTGGAAACAGCTAGGTCTTGGTGTCAATTATTCCCTAACACGACAGGAAAGACATATATTTTTGGACAAAAACTATCGCCGCGAGTCGGGACGGAGTGCTTTTTATGATGTTTCAACGAGTGCGATGGAGGAAATAGAGTATATTTTGGGCGAGGGTCAGGCAGGAGGTTCTATTGAAGGACATGAGTTCTCGGAATCGCTGTCTAATTTCTGGGTATCAGTTCAGGAACTTAGCAAAGACCCGACAAGTTCCGTAAATCAGAACTTATTCGTGACACGTGCGTATGAATTTGTGACACGTGCGTCAGCAGTTTATAAGTCTCTGGAAGAGTATCAGGAGAACCTGAATGAGTCTGTTTTAAAAGAAGTAGACAACATAAATAAATACGCATTGCAAATCGAGGAATTGAATCAGAAGATTGTGTCAATCGAGGCTGGACAGGAACACGCGAATGACTTACGTGACAAGCGTAATTATCTGCTGGATCAATTGGCTAAACTGGGGAATATTTCATATACGGAGGATATTTCCGGATATGTGAGTGTGAGATTCGAGGATGTGGATCTTGTAAAGGGAAGTCTGGTTAATGAAATGGCAATCTATACAGATCCCAAGACCGGATTCTTCACCCCTTATTGGACGATGTTAGCCAACTTCGATTATGACAAGGATGGCAAGAGAGTCGTGACGGAAGAAGGAATTGCCGGCGCCAAGGTATTTGACTTGACCAGAGAGGTATCTTCCGACTTAAATACGGATATCGGGTCTCTTAAGGGTATGCTGCTTGCAAGGGGTGACCACAAAGCTACATACAAAGAACTTAAGAATTTCCCGCCGGATGCAGACCCTACGGATCCGGAGCAGGCAGTGGAAGGATGGTATGACCAGCAGATTTCACAGTCCATCGTCATGAATATACAGGCAGAATTTGATCAGTTGATCAATGCCGTGGCAACGAAAATCAACGCCATTCTTGCAGAAGAGGCAGAGAGTGTAGGACCGGCAGGCGTTTCTGATTATCTGAGAGATGAGAACGGCGAGCCGTTGAAGCTTTTTATCAAAAATGTCGAGGAGGAGGACTGGACGGTTTCCAATCTCTTGGTCAATCCGGATTTACGTCAGAACCCGGCGCTCTTAAAATTCCGTAAGGATGAGCATTCGGAAGACTATCCGGCTATGGTGAAGCTGAAAGCGGCATTTGAGGAGAAGATTTATACATTAAATCCCAATGTTGAGACGCCACTCTGCTTTACGGATTATTATAAGAATCTGGTTTCACAGGTAGCCAACAGCGGCTCCGTATTCAGAGGTATACAGGCGACACAGACGCAGGCTACTGATGCGCTGCTCAATTCGAGAGAGCAGGTTGTAGGCGTTTCCTCGGATGAGGAGTTAACGAACATGATCAGATTCCAGAACGCGTACAACGCATCCAGCAGATATATCAATGTCATCAGTGAGATGTTGGAGCATGTTTTAAGTACGCTCGGCAGATAAGATAGAGAGGTGAGTTTATGGCATCTACATTTTTTGGATTAGAAATTGCGTCATCGGGCTTGCGAGCTTCCAATGCAGCGCTCAATACGACGGCGAATAATATCAGTAATACAAACACGGAAGGTTACAGCCGTCAGGAAGTGAAGCAGGAAGCCATGAATCCTCTTCGCGTGTTTGCGACATATGGTTGTGCGGGTGCAGGTGTTAATACGCTGGCGATCGAACGAATCAGAGAGCAGTTCTATGATAATAAATTCCGGGACAACGAGACGAAGCTGGGTGAGTTTGATACAAAAGCATATTACTGCAAGATGATTGAGGATTATTTGGAGGATGACAATAAGACCGGATTCAAGTCAATCTTCGATCAGTTTGCGATGGCGTTGCAGGAGATTACGAAGAACTCCAGCAGTGAATCTTACAAGAGGGCGTTTATCTCTCAGGCAAAGAGCATGACGGATTATTTCAATAATTTGTACGGAGATTTGCAGAATCTGCAGGCAGATGTGAATGATGAGATTAAGATTCGCGTTGATCATATCAACTCTATCGCACAGGATATTGCAACAGTTAATAAGCAGATTAATACGATTGAAATGTCCGGAACGATAGCAAATGAGCTTAGGGATAAGAGAGATGTTCTGATAGATGAGTTGTCGGCGGTTGTGGATGTTAAGATAGAGGAATCCCCGATTTATGACCAGTGGGGAAATGCCACGGGAGCCAACAGATATATCGTGCGTATTGCCGGAGGGCAGACGTTAGTTGACCAGAATGAGTACAATCAGTTGGTATGTGTTGCGCGTGAGTCAGACGAGAAGGTTAATCAGACGGATATAGACGGATTATATGATATTCGCTGGACAAACGGTACAGATTTCGGCTTGTATAATGCATCGATGCATGGGGAGTTGAAGGGCTTGATTGAAATGCGCGACGGTAATAACGGCGAGTATTTTAACGGCACAGCTTCCAATATCATCTACAGCGGCAAGACCAGTCAGGTTACGATTAAGACTACCGCAGCATATTTGGATAGTATGAGCAAATCGAATCTGTCGGATACGGGCGGCGTCATCAACATCGGCGACCAGTTGTTCTATTTTACAGACTGGACCTTCGATGAGGAGACCGCAGAGTATACGTTTACCATTGATAATGAGGCAACGAAGGCGGCAGGGTTTGGTGGTGCGCTCACCGGAGAGAGAAACGGCAAGGTCGCAACCGTTGGTCAGGACGTACATTATCAGGGTGTTCCTTATTATATGTCACAGATGAACGAGTGGCTGCGAGATTTTGCCCAGAAGGTTAACGGATTCTTTACGGATGGTATGACCGATGCGGAGGAAGATGCCGGAATACTCTTTACCGGTACTTACCCGAAGGGCGATGGACAGTATACGGAAAATGAGTTGAATGATTCAAGGCAGAACGGTAAGGGATATTACTACATGACAGCCGGCAATGTGACGATTGAAAGTTCACTGATGAAGGATGCATCTTTACTCGGAACAAGAGGCAAGGGTGAAAAAATCGGTGATGCGGAAGAAGTTGACGGTGTGGAGCAGCATCAGCAGGTGCGCAAAATCATCTCTATGCTCAGCGATAAGAACCAGTTCAGTTTCCGCGGAAGAGATGCAGGCGGTTTTCTGGAGTGTGTATTATCGGATGCTATGTTAAATAAGAAGAATGCCGATACATTTTACTCAACTTACTTAAGCTTAGAGACAAATATTGACAATCAGAGAACGTCAATTTCCGGCGTGGATGAAGATGAAGAAGCGGTAAGTCTTGTGAAATACCAGAATTCTTATACACTGGCTTCTAAGATGATTTCAGTACTGACGGAAATATATGACAGATTGATTTTACAGACAGGTGTGTCATAAAGGCATTATAGGAGGATGACGAGCCATGAGAATGACGAACAAGATTATGCGGAGCAATTCGCTGTATAATATTAATCAAAATAAGATTCTGGAAGATAAATTGAGCAACCAGATGACAAATCAGAGTAAGATTGCCAGACCTTCCGACGATCCGGTAGTGGCTATCAGGGCTCTCCGTTTAAGAAGTAATGTGACCACCATATCGCAATACTATGATAAGAATGCCAAGGATGCGGATTCATGGCTGTCAGTGACAGCAGATGCGCTTAAGACAGTCGATGATGTTCTGAAGAATCTTTATGAGAAGGCAGGAGAAGGCGCCAATAAGGATTTGACCGCCGATGATCTTGAGATTATCATGACGCAGATGAAATCGTTGACAGGTGAGTTTTATGCCAGCGGTAATGTGGACTATGCGGGACGTTATGTGTTCTCAGGTTTCAGAACAGATACGCCGATTACTTATACGGCCGCAGATATAGCGGAGATGAAGAAGCATCCACTCTCTTATGAAATCAAGGAGAATATGGGATATGCGGATATCAGTACGATTGATTATGTGAACTCAGATGTACTGTCGACTACGATTGGCGGTGTGGGTGACGGCGGTGTGGATTCGACAACCAATACCAGCTATGAGCAGGGCATTACAAATACGACATTGTACCGTATTCGTCTCTCCTATGACGGAGTAGACGGTGCGCCGAAAGACGCGGCAGGCAATCCGACAGGTCCGATTCCGCTCAAATTTACGGATGCAAACGGTAATGATTTATCAATTGGTAAGGATGCAGCAGGAAATCCTCTGCCAGCACCTAACGGAATTAAGGAATTTGCCAATGCGGAGGAAGCTTATAAAGCTATCGCTAAGGGTGAAGCTGATCCGACAGATCCGAACGGATGGAGTGGAATTGCATATATTCCTTCTACTGGCGAGATGGTATTCAGTAAGGAATATTATCAGAATAATTATAAAGAGGGCGACACGTTCCAAGTTACTTATGATAAGTCTACTTGGGAAGAAGGCGACATCAATCCGGCACATTACTTCGAATGTATCGAGACCAAGGATATTGGCGACGGTACCATGAAAGATACCAAGAAAACGGCTTACAACGTGAATTCGACCGATCAGGACATTTACTATGATGTAGGATATAATCAGCAGATTCAGGTAAATACGCTGGCAACGGAAGTGTTCTCGCATGACGTCAGAAGAGATATGGATGATTTCCAGCATTGTCTGAATCAGCTTCGCGGCATCGAGACACAGATTAGCGACATCAAGAAGAAAATGGCGGAATTCCCGGAAGACAGTGATGATTACAAGAACTGGTCCAAGAAGCTGGAAGGCGCGGAGAAAGCACAGAGTTATATTCGCGAGAACATCCATAGTAAATTCGAGAACCAGATTACAAAATATCAGAAATACATGGATGACAATAATATAGCAATCACGAACAATGCGACACGCGGAAGCAGATTGGAGTTAATCAGTACCCGCCTTATGAACCAGAAGGCTACATTCAAGGATTTGCAGACGGATAACGAAGGTATAGACGTTACGCAGGTGGCAGTGGAATTATCCAGTTCAGAGCTGACATATCAGGCTGCACTCATGGCGACCGGTAAGATTATGCAGACCAATCTGATGAACTATATTTAAGAAGAAGGGCGGTTACGGGGTATGCAGATTAAAACGAAGGTTTTTGGAGAAATTATAATAGATGATGATAAGATTATACATTTTCCCAACGGTATTATCGGTTTTCCGGATTTGACGGAATTTACGTTGATACATGATGAGGAAAAAGGGACGGATTCCATTCATTGGCTGCAGTCCCTGCAGGAGCCGGCGTTTGCTATGCCCGTTATGGATCCGCTGATTGTGTGTCCGGATTATAATCCGGAAGCGGATGACGAATTATTTAATGTCCTCGGAGAGATTAAACCAGATGAGCTTTTGGTTCTGGTAACTGTGACCGTGCCGCATGATTTGACCAAAATGACAGTCAATCTGAAAGGTCCTATTATTATCAATGTATCGGAGAAGAGAGCATTGCAGATTATTGTAGAAGGCGACACATACCAAGTCAAATTCCCGATATATGACATTTTGAATCAGAAGAAAGCAGGTGAGTAAATGTTAGCTTTATCCAGAAAAAAGAATGAGGCGCTGATAATTAACAACAATGTTGAAATTACGGTGCTTGAGATCAAAGGAGAACAGGTAAAGCTAGGCATAAGCGCGCCGAGGGAAGTGCCTGTGTATCGTAAAGAGGTATATGTACAGATTCAGGATGCCAATAAGGAATCCGTTAATATAGACGGTATGGAAGCATTGAAGAATCTGCTTGGTCAGTGATTGACAGAACGGCTATTGTATATTGAAACAAAGAAGAAAGCGGACAGACCGGATTGCGTTTGTCCGCTTTATGTGTGCGCATTGCGGCGCACGTCCGTTATATATTGCCCCGTTTCTGCTGCCTTGTTGTTTACTGATGACTAAATCCGTGGTCTGACTGATCATCCCTAATCCGTGGTCTGACTGATCATCCGTATCATTTCGGCAATCCGTTGTTCATATGTGTGAAACCGCGCCACTGTTTCATAGCCGTGTATGGCAATCTGAAGCCGTTCTTCCTCATGTGTAAGATAATATTGAATCTTTTGTTCCAATTCCTCCATAGACTCATAAGCTTCCAAGTCTTTGCCGATTTCAAAATAATCGGGGATTTCCGCTTGATAGTTAGTCAGTAAGAAACCGCCGCAGCCGAGAATATCCCAGATGCGCAGGGAAAGTCCGGTTTCAATCGGACGCATGGTCATGTTCAGGTTGATTTTGGCGGCGTGGAACACTTTGGGCATTTCAGTCAACGTACTGACACCGCAGCGGCAGTCAACGCCGGTCAGCGCAGACGTGTCGCTGTTTGTGTAGAGTGTGACCCGGAAATGTCCGGCAAGCCGGTTCAGTGTCCTTTCACGTTCCACAGCCGCCAGTTTCATGCCAATATACTGGTGTGCAACAAGATAGCGGTCGGTATTCGTGTAAGTGTCTCTCCCGCGGTAGAAATCAGGGTCGGCGTCCGCGATTTCGCGAATGACGCGTTCAGTCAGATTGTCAGAAATAAAATTGTACCCGTAGACTTTAAGCTGCGCCTCGATCAGTCCGTCCACAAAACCTTGCGTATACGCAGATATGACACTAGTGTCAAGTTCGGTCTCTTTGTTGGAAGCTAAGGGATCGTAAGCGACATTACTGTCAGATTGGGCGCGGAGCAAAGCGTCATATTTACATTTCTCTGTATATAAGGAACCGACAAAGCATATGTCTGAGCCATATTTTGCGAAATCATCTTCCGTCATGTCAAGAATCACGTGTTCCCACCGCTTCACATTCGTGGCAAGCGGCAGGTAGTAGATATGTTCCGGATTGACGGGGTGGAAGAATAGGTATTGTGCATGATCAAATAGGAAAATACGGTTCCATTCGTTCTTCAGGGCATTGGAAAATAATTCCGGAACCGGCGAATCAACGCTCCAGCATACATAGGGAATCTTAAAACGGTTACAAGTATATGAGATTGCCGGGAAGAAATTAATGCTGAACACGAACGCAAAAGAACGCTGCATAATCCAGTCGGTTATTTTGGCGGCGCACTGCTTGGGCGTCACTGATTTGTCGGTCATCTCCATGTCTTCCGTAAGCACCGTGATGCCGAAATCGGTAAAAATTTGTATGATGTCAGGTTCGCAGATATTGTTGTAACGGTAAAATAAGATTTCCATAGGGCTTTGGTTCCTTCATTTTATTAGGCAGTATATATTTTGCTATATTAGGCAGCAGGTTATATCAAGTAGAATATTTTATATGAATTTAGTATAATAGAAAGCAAATATGAAGTAAAGCGGGAAACATGATATTTGGCAGCGGCAAAATATTTGCTATTTTGCATGCATCGCCCTAAATATATTGAAGTTTTTTCCGATATATATATCAAAGATTACGTAGAGTCTCTTTGTTCTGGTGCGAAATTTTACCGTGATTTCGAGATACGGAAGAGGGGGCAAAGCGTTATCACGAGACGATTCTAATAAATTCAAAATAATCACATGGAGGTGATCGGCAATGGCAATCGAAC
>VSOA01000126.1 GCA_009774585.1 Lachnospiraceae bacterium | reverse complement strand
ATTCCTATATTTCTATACTTTGCTTTCTGATTCTGAATCCCTAATTGTCTTATACCTGTAAACATAGCATATCCTTTTTCCACAAAATCATAACGCAAAAAAGCCAGACCGGTACGGTCTGACTTTCCTGCAGTCCAATCATGAAACAGAAATTATATCCCCACTCGTACAAGCTTGGGCTGATAACCGTTTTGATTCAGTGCTTCAATAATCTGGTTCTTATGTTCCGTACCGTATGCCTCCAGCGTAATTCTAAGTTCCACTGCGGCGTTACGGTTGATTGATACGAACTGGTTATGCTCAAGTTTAATGACGTTACCGCTCTGCTTCGCAATCACGTCGGCCACTCTGGACAGTTCGCCCGGCTTATCCGGCAAAAGCACGGAAACCGTAAAAATCCTGTCACGCAGCACGAGTCCCTGCTGTACCACGGAAGACATTGTAATCACATCCATATTCCCGCCGCTTAAAATGGAAACAATTTTCTTATGCTTTACATCAAGATGTTTTAATGCCGCTACCGTAAGCAGTCCGGAATTTTCTACGATCATCTTATGATTTTCTACCATATCGAGGAAAGAAACGACCAGTTCTTCATCTTCAACTGTAATGATGTCATCCAGATTCTGGCTAATATACGGGAAAATATTTGTTCCCGGCGTCTTTACGGCGGTGCCGTCGGCTATCGTATTTACCTTGTCAAGCGTCAGCACTTTGCCTGCGCGGATAGATTCCTGCATACAGTTCGCCCCAGCAGGTTCTACACCAATCACTTTAATCTTCGGATTTAACAGCTTAGCCAGTGTTGATACGCCCGTTGCAAGTCCGCCTCCTCCGACAGGCACCAAGATATAATCAACAAGAGGAAGTTCCTTGATGATTTCCATGGCGATGGTTCCCTGCCCGCAAGCCACATCCAGATCATCAAACGGATGCACGAAAGTATATCCTTTCTCTTCAGCCAGCTGATATGCCTTGGCACAAGCTTCGTCATATACGTCTCCGTAAAGAATAACTTCCGCTCCGTAACTTTTCGTGCGATTCACCTTGATCAGCGGAGTCGTCGTAGGCATCACGATCACAGCCTTCACTCCGTAACATTTCGCCGCATAGGCGACCCCTTGTGCATGATTGCCGGCTGACGCTGTAATCAGCCCTTTTTCTCTCTCTTCCTCCGAAAGGGTACTGATTTTATAGTAAGCTCCACGAAGCTTATACGCACCCGTAAGCTGCATATTCTCCGGTTTTAAATATACCTTATTACCTGTCTGTGCGCTAAAGTAATCACTGTATATCAGCTTTGTCTCCGAAGCAACTTCTTTGACAATCTCATATGCTTCCTCAAACTTATCCAATGATAATTCCTTCATCTATATCCCCCGTCCCTTTCTTATTGCTCGTCCTCTAACGTTTCTTCCGTAATCTTTTCTGCCATATCCCGATTAAACAAAGCGTCTACAAACTGGTCTGCATCAAATTTCTGCAAATCGTCTATCGTCTCTCCCACGCCGATATACTTCACCGGAATCTGCAATTCTGACTGAATGGCTATCGCGATACCTCCTTTGGCCGTGCCGTCCATCTTCGTCAGGATGATGCCGGTCAAATCAGCCGCCTCTCCAAACTCCTTAGCCTGCATCAGGGCATTCTGCCCAGTCGTTGCATCGAGCACCACCAGATTTTCTCTGTGTGCATCCGGAAATTCTTTGTCTATAATGCGATTGATCTTTTTTAACTCTTCCATCAGATTCTTCTTATTGTGCAGTCTTCCGGCCGTGTCACATAGAAGCACGTCCGCTCCTCTTGCCTTGGCAGCGTTCACTGCGTCATAAATCACACTGGCGGGATCGGAACCTTCACTGCCACCGATCACATCGACTCCGGCACGATTTGCCCATTCCCCCAGTTGTTCACCTGCTGCTGCGCGGAACGTATCTGCTGCCGCAAGGAGCACTTTTCTCCCCTGCGATTTGAGTTTTCCGGCAAGTTTACCTACTGTAGTCGTCTTACCTACGCCGTTTACGCCGATTACAAGCACCACCGACTGCTCTTTCTCGAAATCATACGCAGTCTCTCCTGCCTGCATCTGTTCTTTAATATTTTGTATCAGAAATTCTTTACAGTCAGTCGGTTCTTTAATATGGTTCTCTTTCACTTGTTCCCGAAGCTTATCCAGAATCTCTTCAGTTGCCGCAACGCCGATATCACCCATGATTAGAATCTCTTCCAGTTCTTCGTAGAATTCTTCGTCAATACTGGAAAAACCGCCGAATACCGCATCAATACCATGAACGATATTATTCCTCGTCTTGCTCAATCCCTCTTTTAATCTGCTGAAAAAACCTTTCTTCTCTTCACTCATCAGTCATCCAATTCCTTATCAATCAAATTAACACTTACCAGAGTTGACACACCCTTCTCCTGCATCGTAATACCGTAGAGACGGTCTGCTTTCTCCATTGTACCGCGTCTGTGGGTAATCACTATAAACTGTGTATTCTTCGTCAATTTATGCAGATACTTTGCAAATCTTCCCACATTACTCTCATCCAACGCCGCTTCAATTTCATCGAGCAGACAGAACGGCGAAGGTTTCAGGTTCTGAATCGCAAAGAGCAGACAGATGGCTGTCAGTGATTTCTCCCCACCGGACATCTGCATCATATTAACCAGTTTCTTACCGGGCGGCTGCGCGATAATACGGATACCCGCCTCCAGCACATCCTCTTCTTCTATCAGTTCGAGCGTTCCCTTACCTCCTCCGAAAAGTTCTTTGAATACTTTATCAAATTCCTTGTTAATTTCCGCAAATTTCTCGTTAAACTGTTTTCTCATGGATGTATCCAGTTCTTCGATAATACCGAGCAGCGTTTTCTCGGCTTCCACCAAATCGTCATGCTGCGTCTTTAAAAAAGTATATCGTTCCATAAGATTCTTAAAATCTTCAATCGCATTGACATTGACGTCTCCCAATCTCTTGATCGCATCTTTAAGAGCGCTGATTTCCTTCTTCATGGATGGCAGATCGTTCATTGCATCGTCCTTCAAAGACTCAGCGTCGGACAATGTGATTTCATACTCATCCCACATATAGTTAATCTTGCTTTCTATGGACTCTTCCATCCGTTCTCTCTGGCTTCCTAAACGGTAGACTTCTTTATCGAGTGCAGTCATCCGTTCCGATAATTCTTCTCTGGATGCAAAGAAATTTTTCTGTTTAGCTGCCAATTCTTCTTTCGCTGCGGTATCATCTTTGAGTTTTTGTGAAGCGTCGCTCTGCGCCGTATAAGAAGATGCAATTGTCTTCTCAATTTCCAGAATACTTGCCCGCTTGCGCTCCACTTCTTCTTTGCCAAGATACAATCCTTCTTTTACTTCCGTAAGTTCCTCTGTATGTCTGGCAATCTCGCTCTCCACGCGTTCCAGATTCTGACGTTTAAACTCTTCCGTCTGGCGCATCTTCTCCACTTCTACGTCCCATTCGGATACTTTGGCTGACTGCTCGGATTCCTCCGCGCGCTTTTCTTCCAGTTGCTGCTGAAACTGTGTAATCTGGACTTCCACATTTTTCTCCAGTGACTCAGAGTCTTCCAGTTCTCTTGCAATCTCGTCTTTTCCTACCTGAATCTCTTTGATTTGAAGTTCAATATCCTGCTCTTCGCTCTTTAACTCACCAAATCCTTCTTCCGTCTCACTCTTCTTATCCCGCGCCTGCATCACATTCATTCTGGCGGTGTTCTGTTCGATAAATTTGCGCTGTAACTGTCCTTTGATATCTTCTATATCGAGACGGAGTTTATTACGCCTTCTCTTCGTATCCTCAATATCGTTAAGCAGCTTGTCTATCTCGATCACGTACTGTTTGACCTTTTTCTCCAGTTCCTCCATCTCACGGCGTCTTCCAAGCAGATTAGAATTATTCTTGAACGCGCCGCCGCTGATGGCTCCGCCGGGTACAAGAAGTTCCCCTTCCAATGTAACCATACGGATACCGTAATCAAACTTTCTGGCAATCTTTACTGCATGATCCACATTATCAATCACAACGATACGCCCTAACATTGCTTTTGCCACGTTGCGGTACTTCTTGTCAATCTTCACCAAATCATCTGCCATACCGATGACACCTTCTTCTTTGAGAGCCTCCGGATTCTTAAATTCCTGCGGATGAGTGATGCTCGTAAGCGGCAGAAACGTAGCACGTCCGGCTCTCGCCTTCTTCAAATATCCAATCATGCGTTTTGCCGTCTCTTCATCTTCCGTGACAATATTCTGGATATTACCGCCCAACGCCGGCTCAATCGCCGTCTCATACTTCGCGTCCGCCTGAATGATATCGGCTACCACACCGATGATGCCTTTTTCCTGTCCTTTCTGCTCCATGACTGCCTTGACGCTTCCGCCGTAACCTTCATAGCGCTCTGTCAAATTCGCAAGCGCTTCTAACTTAGACTTTTCCTGATGATAAAGTACCTGCGTATCTCTCAGCTTCTGGTCTCTGCCCGCCAGTTCTTCCCGCATACCGACAAGCTTCTCTTCCATGCTTTCCTGCTTCTCGTTCAAGTCACGGATAACAACATTGACTGCCTCAAATTCCTCTTCCAGTTTCTTGATTGTCTCAGTCTGCGCTGCCTCATCAGACTTCGCCCGCAGTAATCTGGAATTTAATTCCGCCTTACGGATGTTGATTTGTTCCAGCATGGTATCATATCGCCCCAGCTTGGATTTAATGGTTGCACGATTGTTCAAAGCATCAATAATCGTATTCTTTCCGCTCTCGATATGATTATTTAACTCCTCAATCCTTCCCTGTGTTTCCTCGAGCAGTTTCCTCGCCTCGGCTCTTGCCCGTTCTAATTGCTCCAGCTTTGTATCAATCTCACTCTTTTCCGTCAAAATCTCATTCTTCTCTGTCGTGCGTTCATCAATCTGTTCCTGAATGCTTCGTATGCGGTTCTGCAGATGTTCCTCGTTTCCCTCTGCGGAATGAATCTGCTCCTTCAAGACATTGATCTCACCCTCCAATTTGGAGCGGGTGACGCCCGTGTCCGTCAATGTCGCCCTTGCCGCCTCAATCGACTGATCCAAAAGTTCAATCCGGCTCACAATCTGTTCATATTCGTCTTTAATCTGCTCATATTTATGCTTTGTATCTTCGAGGTCGCCGTTTGCGATATGTAATTTGCCCTCCACCTCGCTAAGCTGTTGTCTGACGCGTACATTCTCCAAGAGGAATACATTGACGTCCAGAGTTTTCAGTTCTTCTTTTTTCTTCAGGTACACTTTTGCTTTTTCAGACTGTTTCTCTAACGGCCCGATTTGTTTCTCCAGCTCGGCAAGGATATCGTTGACACGGACAAGATTCTGCTTCTCATCCTCCAATTTCTTCTGCGCCGCATATTTTCTGCGTTTAAACTTTACGATACCGGCCGCCTCATCGAATAATTCTCTTCTCTCTTCTGGTTTCCCGCTGAGAATCTTGTCAATCTGACCCTGTCCGATAATGGAATAACCTTCTTTACCGATACCCGTATCATAGAACAGTTCGTTGACATCCTTTAATCTGCATACCGTACCGTTGATCATATATTCACTCTCACCGGAGCGGTATAATCTTCTGGAAACCGTTACCTCATCGTAGTCTATGGCAAGCTGATGGTCCGCATTGTCAAGCGTAATCGCCACATAAGCATATCCTAACGGCTTACGCATTTCCGTACCGGAAAAGATAACGTCCTGCATACTCGCTCCGCGAAGCTGCTTGATGCGCTGCTCTCCGAGCACCCATCTGACGGCGTCCGCCACATTACTTTTACCGGATCCGTTAGGTCCTACAATACCAGTGATTCCATTGTGAAATTTGAAATTGATTTTATTAGCAAAAGATTTGAATCCATGCACTTCAATGCTTTTTAAATACATAATGTACCTCTTAGTTTCTCTCAGTCGGCAATGATATATGTTTTATGAATCAAAGCTTCATATGCCGCTTTTTGTTCCGCCGCTTTCTTGGAATGTCCTGTTCCTTTTCCGATAATCCTATCATCAAGCATGGCATTCACGGCGAAAACCTTAGCATGCTCCGGACCTGCCTCGCAGACAAGCCCGTAATGAAGCACTCCTCTATTCTCTTTCTGTACTTCTTCCTGCAAAATGGTCTTTGCATCGTAAAACAACTGTTTATTCTCTAAATCAGACAAAATAACTCGATGGATGTAAGACTTCGCCTCATCAATTCCGCTGTCCAGATAGATTGCGCCGATAATCGCCTCCATTACATCCGATATAATAGAATCCCGTCCCCTGCCGCCGGTGGCTTCCTCTCCTTTACCGAGAAGAATATATTCCTCTAACCCCATCTCTCTCGCGCAAAAGGCAAGCGCCGGCTCACAGACAATCGAAGAACGCAGCTTTGTCATTTTCCCTTCCGTCATATCCGGATTCTGCTGATAAATATAATCACTGCTGACAAGTTCAAGCACGGCATCCCCCAGAAACTCTAAACGCTCATAATCGCCAAACTTATTAATTTTCTGTTCGTTAGCATAAGAGCTGTGCGTCAGCGCCTGCTTTAATAACAGCTTATTATGAAACTGATAGCTAATCTTTTCTTCCAGTCTCATTATCCTTTCTTCCGTCATGAGAATCCTCCGCGATATAGACATGGAAAAGCCCCTTCTGGCGGAAAGGGCTTTCCTCTGCTCATTTTATGACATCGAATTTTGAATCAGTGCAACTGCTTCACCCACTGTAGCAATATGTTCCGCCTTTTCAGCCGGAATTTCTATTTCAAAGGCTTCCTCAATTCCCATAATAATCTGAAATATATCAAGCGAGTCAGCCCCCAAATCTTCCATAAATGTTGTCTCCGGTGTAACCTCATTGGGGTCAACGTTCAACACGTCCGCTATCACTTCTTTTAACTTATCAAACTCCATATTAACAGCTACTCCCTTCGTTTTATCTGTCGTTGTTCTACTTGTCCTCTTCAGACAAAACTTCCTCCGTCAGAATCATTTCTTTAATCTTCTCGTTGATCTTCTGTTCCTTGAAGGTAATACACTGTAAAATAGAATTCTTAATTTCTATTGCTTTGGAGCTGCCGTGCGTCTTAACCACCAGACCTTTTAAGCCAAGCAGCGGAGCCCCGCCGTACTGTTCCAAATCAAATGCTTTCAGTGTCTGTTTCAATGCCGGTTTCACCAAAAGTGCGCCAATCTTGCTTCGAAGACTCGTCATCATGCCTTCTTTTACCTTTGTAATCAACGTAGCTCCGACGCCTTCATAAGTCTTAAGTATGACATTTCCAACGAAAGCTTCACACACGACTACGTCCACAGCGCCTGCCGGAATATCTCTCGCCTCCACGCTGCCGACAAAATTGATATCCGGACAATTCTTCAAAAGAGGAAATGTTTCCTTCACAAGCGCATTTCCCTTCTCTTCTTCCGCGCCGATATTTACAATTCCCACTCTTGGGTTCTTAACTCCCATTACGTTTTCCATATAAACAGAACCGATTTTGGCAAACTGCACAAGGTGAGACGGTCTGGCATCGACATTCGCGCCGCAGTCAATCAACAGCGAGCATCCCGTCGCAGTAGGAATAAGCGGTGCAAGAGGCGGTCTTTCCACGCCCTTGATACGCCCAACGATAACCTGTCCACCGACGAGAGTCGCCCCCGTGCTCCCCGCAGAAACATAGGCGTCACAAGTGCCGTCTTTCACCAGATTCAGCGCTTTGACCAGCGAAGAGTCCTTCTTCTTACGTATCGCCATAACCGGCGGCTCAGCCGTCTCTATAATCTCGCTTGCCGGAACAATCTCCATCTGTTCCTTCTGATATGTATATCCGGAAAGTTCCTTCTCAAGCACATCCTGCATTCCTACCAGATAAACCTTGACCTTGCCGCTCTCGTTAACCGCTTCCACTGCACCTTTGACAATCTCCTTCGGAGCATTGTCTCCGCCCATTGCATCCACTGCTACTTTTACATATTCACTCATGTCAGTAATTAAGCCTTTCTCTTCCTTACGCTGTCCAATGACAGACATCACCGCAGAAAACGTGTCCGTACATTCTCTGCATAAATATCGCATACTAATATATTAATATACTAAATACAGCCGCAAAAATCAAGTTATAATAAAACAAAAAACGCCCTAACATTGCGCATTACCACCAATGTTAAGAGCGCTTCCGTACCGCAAGTACAATTATACTAATAAAACATTTACCGCTTAGTCAACTGCAATAATCTCTTTTTTGTTGTATGTGCCGCATTTCTTACATACTCTGTGGGGTACCATCAAAGCACCGCATTTGCTGCACTTTACTAACGTAGGAGCAGACATTTTCCAGTTTGCTCTTCTCTTATCTCTTCTACCTTTAGAAGATTTGTTCTTAGGACAAATAGACATTGTTACACCTCCTTATTCCCGTTAAAGATATCCTTTATTACTGCCATCCTTGGATCAGGAACAAAGGTATCACAATCACATGTTCCCGTATTCAGGTCTCTACCGCACTGACGGCAAATTCCTTTGCAGTCAGGCTTACACAAAACCTTCATAGGCCAGTTCATTACAATTTCACTGTTTAGTAAGTCTTCCACGTTAAGCTGGCAACCGTCCATAATATCCTGATCATCCGTTTCGTCAGGTATGGACTCCATCATATCCGGCGCGAACACTTCTCTGTCAAATTGAAGCATAAGCGGCTGTTCTACAGGCTTCAGACATCTGTCGCAATTCATGGCAAATGTTATTTTGGCATCGCCGACAATCCGTACCTTCCCTTTACCGATATTAGTAACGGACAGATTAACCGGCGCCTTATCCTTAACCGGAAAAACAGCGTTGCCTATCGTGACCTGCTCCAATTCCGATTCCGCCTGCATCGTGACCTGCTTGCCTTCAATTGTAAACACTTCAGTTAAGTTCACAAACATAGCCGACTCCTATCCACACTCAAACAATTATACCCATGGGGATATGGTTTGTCAACCATAAAATTTTGTCCATCCCTTACTGTCCGTCTATGTCAATGCATATTACCTTTTTCTGTCACGCCAGTTGTGCCTGTACTGCCGTAAGCGCCACCACGCCCACGATATCCTGCCATGAACAGCCGCGGGAAAGGTCGTTAACCGGTTTGGCGATACCCTGCAGCATCGGGCCGTACGCTTCCGCCTTACCGAGTCTCTGCACAAGCTTATATCCGATATTGCCACAGTCAAGATTGGGGAAAATCAGCACGTTTGCTTTACCTGCCACCTCGCTGCCCGGTGCCTTGGACTTCGCCACCTGAGGAACCAGCGCCGCATCTGACTGTAGTTCGCCGTCAATACACAAATGCGGGTACTGCTCATGTGCAATTCTGGTAGCTTCTACCATCTTGTCTACCAGCGGATGTTTCGCACTTCCTTTGGTGGAATGGGACAGCATGGCAATAATAGGTTTCGCTCCTACCAGACTCTTGAAGCTCTTGGCTGACGTATCTGCTATCGCTGCCAGTTCCTCCGCTGTGGGATCCTGATTGAGTCCACAGTCCGCAAACAGAAATGTTCCGTTCTCCCCAAACTCACAATCCGGTACATCCAGTATAAAGAATCCGGACACAAGCTTTACGCCCGGCGCTGTTTTCAAAATCTGTAATGCAGGTCTTAATGTATCCGCCGTCGCATGACATGCTCCTGCCACCATGCCGTCCGCATCATTCGCTTTGACCATCATCACCCCGAACGTAAGATAATCTTTCAACAAGGTTTCTCTTGCCTTCTCAGGCGTCATTCCCTTATTCTTTCGCGTCTCATACAAAAGATCGGCATACTCTTGTGTTTTCTCCGTTTTATCCGGATCGATAATCGTAACGCCGTCCAGTTCCACCTCCAGCCAGCCGGCACCATCCATGATCTTCTCTTCATTTCCGACCATAATAATGTTTGCGATTCCCTCTTTTAAAATATTCGCCGCTGCAATCAATGTTCTCTTGTCATTCGTTTCCGGCAGTACGATTGTCTTCTTATCGCTTCTCGCCTTCTCTTTCATCAAATCAATGTACGACATGTTGTTCTCCTTCCTCTATATTATG
>VSOA01000125.1 GCA_009774585.1 Lachnospiraceae bacterium | reverse complement strand
TATAAATATGATGCGGCATCAGAGGCGGCTTTGTATGTTTGTCTGTGAAAAAGTTATGTGTGACAGAGTGTATAGGGAAAGGATGAAATATCATATGTTGAAGAAATTTTCTGTGAAGAACTATAAAAATTTTAAAGATGAAATTTGTATAGATTTCTGTGATATTGCGGGATATCAGTTTAGCACGGATTGTATTTCGGATGGTATGATTAGTAAGATGCTGATTTACGGCAGGAATGCGACGGGAAAGACGAATCTGGGGAGAGCACTGACAGATATTATTTACATTTTATATAGCGGATTATGGCGTATAAATAAAGGAACATTTCTTAATGCCGATTCGACAGAGGAGACATCGGTTTTTATTTACACATTCCAATTTGATGGTCACGAGATGATATACCGCTATACGCGTTTAGCAAATCGTGATTTGGGAGATGAGGAACTGGTGATAGATGGGAAAATTATTTATCAATGCGATTTCCGGTGCAGGCGATACAATTTTGACAATTTATACTATGTTGATGCAGAGACCGTCAATATTGAGCGTTATATGCAGTCAAATATGTTTGATGAGGCGGACGCGGAGGAAACAACAAAATATCGCCTCCCTTTTTTCAAGTGGCTCATCAGCAATGCTGCACTGAAAAGTGATTCTTTGTTGCTGAGATTATCCGATTATATTGAAGAAATGGTTATGATAACTGTAAGTCAGGGGATTATGCGCAGACCGCGGCAGATTTACGATGGTTTTTTTGAATCTCTGGAAGATTTAAATGCAATGGCGGATTTTGAAGAATTTCTGAATGTCATGGGGATTGAATGCAAACTGGCATTGAAGAAGTTGCCGGATGATCAAAGAGAGCTGTATTTTGCACACGATAGGCTGATTCCGTTTTTTGAGAATGCATCGAGCGGTACTTTGGCATTGGTTGAAATATACCGAAGGATTGTAATGGCAGGGCGTGGTGCGTCTTTATTATATTTAGATGAATTTGATGCATTTTACCACTACGAAATGGCAGAGAACATGATCTGTTTTTTTAAGAAGAAGTATCCGAAATGTCAGGTTATTATGACAACACATAATACAAATTTGATGTCAAATAAATTGATGAGACCGGATTGTCTGTTTATTTTGTCAACGGAAGGGAAACTGACGGCGCTATGTCATGCAACGCAGAGAGAACTGCGGGAAGGACATAATCTGGAGAAAATGTATATCAGCGGAGAGTTTGAAAAGTATGAGTGATTACACAAAAGAGGCACGAAGGAGAGGGCGCAATCTGCTGGTGGTAGAAGGAAATCATGAAAGGAATAAGCTGTTTGCATTGATTTTCAGATGTTTTCCGGAAATCGGCATCAACATGGAGGATATCTGGATTTATGGGACAAATATTTATATGTTGTACGAAGATATCGTCAGAGAATATGGTGAGACATGGACAGAAGATGATATTGATCTGCCGTTTGTAATCAGCAGAAAACAATCGAGGGGAGAAGTCTGTTACAAAGATGATTTTGTAAATATCATATTAGTTTTCGATTATGAGCGGCATGATCCGAATTTTTCTGAAGAGAAAATAAAACAAATGCAGGATTATTTTGCAGATGCAGCGGATGCAGGAAGGCTGTATATTAATTATCCGATGATTGAATCCTATCAACATCTTGAGGGATTACCGGATGAACATTATGCAGAGTATAATTTTGCGTTGGTAGATTAAGGGCTGACGTTGCTTTTTATATGACAGCCGGTGTGATTTGACTATTGTACATATCCCCTTCTTACTGGTAAAATAGAATCTATAGAAGGCATTTGAAAGTAACGGGAAGCAGTACAAAATACAGAAGCGACAGGGGGATATGGCGATGGCAAAATACATTATGGCATTAGATGCAGGCACCACCAGCAACCGGTGTATTCTGTTCAATGAAAAAGGTGAAATGTGCAGTGTGGCACAGCGGGAATTTACACAGTATTTCCCAAAACCGGGGTGGGTGGAACACGATGCGGACGAAATCTGGGCGAGCCAGCTTGGCGTGGCGGTGGAAGCCATGAACATGATTGGCGTTACCGCGAAAGAAATAGCGGCAATCGGCATCACCAATCAAAGAGAGACGGTTATCATATGGGATAAACATACGGGCGAGCCGGTTTATCATGCGATTGTATGGCAGTGCAGAAGGACTTCAGAAGATTGTGATGCCTTAAAAGAGAGAGGGCTTACGGAGAAGTTTAAGCAAAAGACAGGACTCGTGATTGACGCCTACTTTTCGGCAACCAAAGTAAAGTGGATATTGGACCATGTTCCCGGAGCAAGGCAGAAGGCGGAGAACGGTGATCTGCTTTTTGGTACGGTAGAAACTTGGCTGATCTGGAAATTGACGAAGGGCACGGTTCATGTGACGGATTACTCCAATGCGTCCCGCACGATGCTGTTTAATATCAATACTCTGGAATGGGATGAAGAGATTCTTGAAGAATTGAATATTCCGAAATGTATGCTTCCGGAAGTGAAACCGTCAAGCTGTGTTTACGGTGAGGCGGATCCTTCTTTTCTGGGCGGAACGATTCCTATTGCGGGTGCGGCGGGAGACCAGCAGGCGGCGCTGTTCGGACAGACATGTTTTACGGCGGGAGAAGCTAAGAATACATACGGGACAGGATGCTTCCTTCTCATGAATACGGGAGAAAAACCGGTATTTTCCGACAACGGACTGGTAACAACTATTGCATGGGGATTAGACGGTAAGGTAAACTATGCGCTGGAAGGTTCTATTTTCGTGGCGGGAGCAGCGGTGCAGTGGCTGCGGGACGAGATGAGGCTGATCGACTCGGCGATGGATTCGGAATATATGGCGAAGAAAGTAAAAGATACGAACGGCTGTTATGTGGTTCCGGCATTTACCGGGCTGGGAGCGCCTTACTGGGATCAGTACGCAAGAGGGACGATTGTAGGCATTACGCGCGGCGTGAATAAATATCATATTATCCGTGCCACATTGGAATCGATCGCTTATCAGGTGAATGATGTGCTGTCGGCGATGGAGGCTGACTCTAAGATAGAGATAACTTCCCTTAAAGTGGACGGCGGCGCCAGCGCCAACGATTTCCTCATGCAGACACAGGCGGATATCGTGAATCTTCCGGTGACCAGACCGCAGTGCGTGGAGACGACTGCTATGGGGGCGGCGTATCTGGCAGGATTGGCGGTAGGATACTGGGCGAGCAAGGACGACGTGATCAAGAACTGGGTAAGCGACCGTACCTTTAAACCGATGATTCAGAAGACGGACAGGGAAGAGAGAATCCGCGGATGGAACAAAGCCGTGAAATATGCCTACGGCTGGGCGAAAGAGGAATAGGAAGGAGATTTCATTCAATATGTATGACGTGATTATCATAGGCGCGGGTGTATGCGGCGCGGCGATTGCCCGTGAACTATCCCGCTATCAGGCTAAAATATGCGTGCTGGAGAAGGAGGAAGATGTCTGCTGCGGAACATCCAAAGCAAACAGTGCGATCGTGCATGCAGGCTATGATGCCGTGACGGGTACTTTGAAGGCGAAACTGAATGTGCGCGGAAATGAGTTGATGGGCGGACTGTCTGAGGAACTGGATTTTCCCTTTGAGAGAAACGGTTCTTTGGTGCTTTGTTTAAACGAGGCGGAGCTGCCGAATCTGCAGGCGCTTTATGACAGAGGCGTGGCGAACGGGGTTAAGGAACTGCGGATTTTAGACAAAGAAGAAGTGCTGCAGATGGAGCCGAATATTACGAACGATATAGTTGCCGCATTGTATGCTCCTACGGGAGGAATTGTCTGTCCTTTCGGGTTAAACATTGCACTGGCGGAAAATGCCTGCGCTAACGGTGTGGAATTTCGGTTTAATACGGAAGTTACACAAATCTGCAAATCGGAAGACGGATATGAACTGTGGACGGATCAGGGTACGTTCCGTGCGAAATATGTGGTAAATGCCGCCGGAGTCTATGCGGATAAATTTCATAATATGGTCAGTGAGAAGAAAATTCATATCACTGCCAGACGCGGTGATTACTGCCTGTTAGATAAGGAAGCCGGGAGTCATGTGCACAGAACAATTTTTGCGCTGCCGGGTAAACTCGGCAAGGGAATTCTGGTTACGCCCACGGTGCACGGTAATCTGTTGGTCGGACCTACCGCCATTGATGTGGAAGATAAAGAAGGCGTCAACACAACCGCGGACGGACTGGCACAGGTACTTGAGAAGGCGGGAATGACTGTGAAAAATATTCCTGTGCGACAGGTTATCACCTCTTTTGCCGGACTGCGCGCCCACGAAGAAGGGGAAGACTTTATGATAGGGGAAGCAGAGGACGCGCCGGGATTCATAGACTGTGCGGGTATCGAGTCTCCGGGCATTGCCAGTTGTCCTGCAATCGGTGAGATGGCGGCAGGAATATTACGGGATAAAATGGGTCTTATAGAGAAAGACGATTTTATATCCACCAGACAAGGTATTCGGAATCCGAACAATTTAAGTATGGAGGAGAGAAATGTTCTTATTAAAGAGAATCCTGCCTATGGCAATATTATCTGTCGTTGTGAGATGGTTACGGAGGGAGAGATTATTGATGCCATCAGGCGTCCGCTGGGTGCAAAGTCTCTGGACGGTGTAAAGCGCAGAACGAGAGCGGGTATGGGGCGATGCCAGTCCGGTTTTTGTTCGCCGCGGACAATGGAGATTCTGGCAAGAGAATGCGATATGAGTATGTTTGATATCACGAAAGCAGGCGGGAATTCCAAGTTGGTGGTCGGTACGAATAAAGATACCGTGTAAAAAGTACATTATGAATTTCGGAGGATAAGATGAAAGATTATGATATTGTAATCATCGGCGGAGGCCCGGCGGGTCTTGCCGCCGCCGTTTCCGCGAGACAAAGCGGAATAGACAGTATTTTGATTTTGGAGAGAGATAAAGAACTGGGCGGCATTCTGAATCAGTGTATTCATAACGGTTTCGGACTTCATACGTTCAAAGAGGAACTTACGGGACCGGAGTATGCGCAGCGTTTTATCTCGCAGGCAGAGGAATTAGATATTGAGTACAAATTAAATACGATGGTGCTGGAAGTCGGCGCGGATAAAATTGTCACGGCGATGAACAGGGATGACGGACTGTTCATGATTCAGGCGAAGGCAGTTGTTCTGGCGATGGGATGCAGGGAGAGGTCCAGAGGGGCGCTCAATATTCCGGGATACAGACCGGCAGGTATCTATTCCGCCGGTACGGCCCAGCGTTTAGTAAATATGGAAGGCTATATGCCCGGAAGAGAAGTGGTCATTCTCGGCTCCGGTGATATCGGATTGATTATGGCGAGGAGAATGACATTAGAGGGAGCCAAAGTTAAAGTAGTGGCGGAACTGATGCCTTATTCGGGAGGACTTAAGAGAAATATTGTGCAGTGTCTCGACGATTACGGCATTCCTCTGAAGCTTAGTCATACGGTGGTGGATATCAAAGGTAAAGAGCGCGTGGAAGGCGTGACGCTTGCGCAGGTGGACGAGAAGAGCAAACCGATTCCCGGAACGGAAGAATATTACTCTTGTGACACACTCCTGCTCTCGGTAGGATTGATTCCGGAGAATGAAATATCCCGGGGCATGGGCGTAGAGATGAATCCGGTTACTTCCGGACCGAAAGTAAACGAGAGTTTAGAAACGAATCTGGAAGGTGTGTTCGCCTGTGGTAATGTGCTCCATGTCCATGATTTGGTGGATTTTGTGTCGGAGGAGGCAGCGTCGGCAGGCAGAAATGCGGCGGATTATGTGAAGGAATACAGGGACGCGGCAGGCACCCGGAAAGTGGAGGATATACATGCAGAACGGGAAATCCCGCTTGTTGCGACGGGCGGTGTTCGATATACGGTTCCGTCAACTATCCGCACGGCGCATATGGAAGCTGATCTGAAAGTACGGTTCCGCGTCGGCAGTGTATATCAGAACTGTTTCATCAGCGTTTACTTTGATGACGAGAGAGTGATCCATAGAAAAAGACCGGTTATGGCGCCGGGAGAAATGGAGGAAGTAAAGCTGACAAAAGAGCAGCTCTTACAGTATCCGGAACTTAAGAAGATTACGTTTAAAATCGAGGAAGAATAGCGCGAATGCTCGTCTACGGTTTATGAGACTCTGCAAAGCAGAATCATGTAGATTAGTGTGGGAAATGAGGAATAAGATGGAAACCAGAAACTTAACTTGTATTAACTGCCCTATGGGGTGTGCTCTCGCCATTGAGATGGAGGGAGAGAAAGTGATCGGTGTAAGCGGCAATACCTGTCCGCGAGGAGATGCTTACGGGCGCAAAGAAGTCACGAATCCGACCCGAATCGTCACTTCGACGGTGCGAGTAACAGGCGGCGATGCGGATATGGTGTCCGTCAAGACCGGGCAGGATATTCCGAAAGGGAAAATCTTTGAGTGCGTCAAGGCACTTAAAGACGTAGAAGTGCATGCGCCGGTTCATATCGGGGACGTGATTGTTTCCGATGTGGCGGGTACAGGTGTTGACATTGTTGCTACTAAAAATGTTGCGTGCAGATAATGAATTGTTATCCGTAACGCGATACGGTAGAACGGAAAGCTTTTCGAGGAAGGCAGGCGGCGATGTCGGAACAGGATTTTTTCAGGGATGCATTATCTGATTTTACTTACGAGGCAGCCAGCGGTGGAGCAATCCGCCATCTGGCTGATTTGGGATATACGGTGAAACAGATCGGCGAGAGACTGACTTACCCTACACCTTATGAGAGGGTGCGTAAGACGGTGTGGCAGCATCTTCTTGATACGAAAGTGCTGCTCACACAGGAGCCGGGCAGCGGGGAAACACGCGAAAAGGCGGAGTATGTGGTGGAGCATGATAAGTATGGCAGAACCAGCTATCGTCTTCTGACGGTGCAGAGAGAGTCTGGCGGCGTGAGGAGTTGGAGAGAGAGAAACTACAGCAGGGAAAAAGACGGAAACCTTGCAGCGTATCTGGCTAAGATGTGTGACCGTAACGGTGAAGAGAGCGCGTATGTATCTTGTGATTTCGGAATATGGCAAAGAAGAGATCCTAAGAGATTGGATAAAGCCATGCAGACGCTTAATGAGCGGCAGAGGGAGTATGTTTCCGGGCTTATCTGGGAAGATAAAATATGTTATCACAGACTGAATCAGCGGATGAGAGAGATGATAGTGAAACTGTATGAGACCGGGTATTATCAGGGAACATGCTTTTTTCTGCGGCTGGCGGAAAAGGTGGAACTGTAACGGTTCAGACTGACATTGCAGTTTGGACTGCAACGCAAAATAAACGAACATAATGCAAGGGAGTAGGAAGAAACGTTGGGCGAGAATATTCTGGTGGTAGATGACGAAAAGGAGATTGCCGATCTGCTGGAAGTTTATCTGAAAAGCGATGGATATACGGTGCACAAATTTTATAACGGCACGGAAGCATTGCAGTGCATAGAGCAGACAGATTTAGACTTGGCAGTGCTTGACGTTATGCTGCCGGACATTGACGGTTTTCGCGTTTGCCAAAAAATCAGGGAGCGGTTTTATTTCCCGGTTATTATGCTCACGGCGAAGGTTGAGGATGGCGATAAAATCATGGGGCTGACAATCGGTGCCGATGACTATATCACCAAACCTTTTAATCCGCTGGAAGTGGTAGCCAGAGTGAAAACACAGTTACGGCGCTACACACGATATAATCTTTCGGCGTCCGGACAATCTGTGGAAGGTAATGAATATGATATCAGGGGATTGTGGATTAACAGAGATAATCATAAATGTCTGTTGTACGATAAAGAACTGTCTCTTACGCCGATAGAATTTTCTCTTCTCTGGTATTTGTGCGAACATCAGGGAATGGTCGTTTCATCGGAGGAATTATTTGAAGCCGTGTGGGGTGAGAAATATCTGGGTCAAAACAATACGGTCATGACGCATGTGGGAAGATTGCGGGAAAAGATGAATGAACCGGCAAGAAACCCGAGATTTATCAAGACTGTATGGGGAGTAGGGTATATCATTGAGAAATAAGAGAGAGACGAGCAACCATGACTTTTATCAGTTTCGGACGAGGATATTTGCGCGGATAGCAGCGATGATGTTTGGCGCGGTGACAGGTATTTATCTGCTATATGTTTATGTACTGCGCGGAAATTTTGCAAATAGAGTGGTAGATTTTCTGCATAAGCAGTTTCATATGGATTATGTAAGCGCTAACAAAGTCTATCGCTATCTGATCCGTAATCATATTGAACTGGTCTTTGCGGTTTCCATAGTTGCGCTATTTCTTGTGATTTTCAGAATCTACCTTAATAGGTTTACGAAATATTTTCTGGAAATAAACAACGGAATGGATGTTCTGCTGCAGGAACATGCAGAGGATGTTTCGCTTTCCGGGGAATTGTCGGCAATCGAGAAGAAAATGAATCAGGTTAAGAATACCTTGGAAAAACGTAAGCTTGATATGCAGATGGCTGAGCAGAGAAAGAGAGACTTGGTCATGTATCTTGCGCATGACTTAAAAACGCCTCTGGCTTCTGTGATTGGCTACCTGAATCTTCTGCGCGATGAAGGAGAGATTTCAGAGGAACTGAGAGAAAAATACCTGTCGGTTTCATTAGATAAGGCGGAAAGGCTGGAGATTCTGATCAATGAATTTTTTGAGATAGCGCGGTTCAATTTCTCGGATCTTGTATTACAGTATGGCAGGATTAATCTGACCCGCCTGTTGGAGCAGCTTGTATATGAGTTCCGACCTATGCTGCAGGAGAAAAATCTGCAATGCAGGTTAGAGGCTCCGCCTGATATCATGCTGAAGTGCGATGCTGACAAAATACAGCGGGTGTTCGATAATATTCTCCGTAATGCTGTGCTCTATAGTTATGAGGAGTCATCTATTGAGATAATAGCGCAGGGGCAGGAGGAAAATGTAGTTGTCAGGTTTATTAATCGTGGCGATACGATTCCGGCAGAGAAGCTGGCGCGCATATTCGAACAATTCTACAGATTGGACGCTGCACGAAGCACTGCTACCGGAGGCGCAGGGCTTGGTCTTGCCATTGCCAAAGAAATTGTGGAAGCGCATGGCGGGACGATCACAGCAGAAAGCGGAAATGAGGAAAGTGTGTTTACAGTGATGATTCCGAAGGAATAGACTAATATTCGGTTTATTTAAGAAAACACTAAGATTTTCGCTAGAAAGATTTAAGGAATATGAAAGAATAATAACAGAAACGGTACTCCTAGAGTTGATACAATCATTGTATCAAGGAGTTAGGAGGAACCGGGTATGCATCATAATATTCCGCAATCAAAACAACAGAATAGACGGAGTAGACGGCGGCGCAGGAAGAAGATGCAGCTTTTCCTGAATTTCTTTATGCTTGTCTGTATATTGATCGTCATATTCTGTATTGGGATACTTAAGAACAGAGAAAACGAAGCGGATGCGTATATAGAAAATTTTATAAACAGAACCGGATATGTAGAGGATGCAGGCGGCAGTGTGCAGGAAAACTCTGGTGGAGAGGCAGAGGAAATTAACAATGAACTGGAAAGCTTTGGAGGACAGACAGAAGATTCTGACAACAGGCAGGACTCCGATACTGGCGAGTGGTATCTGACATTGGTAAATAAATGGAATCCGATGCCGGAAAATACAGATATAGAAACAGTTGAATTGACGAACGGCGAATGTGTGGACAAGCGGATTTATCCGTATTTGCAGGAGATGTTTGATGATGCCAGAGCGGAAGGAATTTATCCGATTGTCAGGTCGGGTTTTAGGACAAGACAGGAGCAGGAAGAAATCTATGATGACAGAATAAAAGAATATCAGGGGCAAGGAATGTCCGAGAAAGAAGCCATGGAAGAGGTGCAGCTGTGGGTGGCGGTTCCCGGAACAAGTGAGCATGAGCTTGGGCTTGCCGTTGATATCAATGCGGATAAAATACATTCCGAAGGAGCGGAGGTGTATACCTGGTTAAGTGAAAATGCGTATCTGTATGGATTTATCAACCGTTATCCTTCGGATAAGACGGCAGTTACAGGGGTTGCAAATGAAC
>VSOA01000124.1 GCA_009774585.1 Lachnospiraceae bacterium | reverse complement strand
AATAGATACTCATTTAGTCAATAGAAACGAGTTTTGCAAATTGATAATAAGAGTGATAAAATAGAAAATGTGGATTCATGTGAAAGCAGATAACAGAAAGACAATACATGAAGAAACAAAAAAGTCATGAGAAATCATGGGTTAAGAACAGGAGTACATACTATGTGGGCTTATGAAAGTGTTTTTTATCAAATTTATCCGTTGGGATTTTGCGGCGCGCCTTTTGAGAACGACGGGCAGCTGGAGCATCGTATCTTGAAAGTGAATGACTGGATTCCTCATATGAAGAAACTGGGCATCAATGCAATTTATTTTTCTCCCGTGTTTGAGTCGGATACGCACGGTTATAACACGAGAGATTATCATACGATTGACTGCAGGCTCGGAACAAATGAAGATTTCAAGGAAGTTTGCCGGAAACTGCATGACAACGGCATTAAGGTAGTGCTGGATGGTGTGTTCAATCATGTGGGCCGGGGGTTCTGGGCATTTCAGGACGTACTTAAGAATCGTGAAAATTCTCCTTACCTTAGTTGGTTCAATATTAATCTGGGCGGCAATTCCAATTATAATGACGGCTTGTGGTATGAAGGCTGGGAGGGTAACTACGATTTAGTGAAACTTAATCTGCGGCATGAAGACGTCATCAATCATATTTTGGACAGCGTCAAGGGATGGGTGGAAGAGTTTGACATCGACGGTCTTCGTCTTGACGTAGCATACTGTCTGGACCATGACTTTGTCAGAAGACTGCGTGGCTTTACGGACAGCCTGAAACCGGAGTTCTATCTGCTGGGCGAGATGCTCCATGGGGATTATAACCACATGGTCAATGACCAGATGCTTCATTCATCTACGAACTACGAATGCTATAAAGGGCTGTTCTCCAGCTTTAACAGTATGAATATGTTTGAAATCAATCATTCTCTGCTGCGACAGTTCGGACCGGAGAACTGGACTTTATACAAGGGCAAACATCTCCTATCCTTTGTGGATAATCACGATGTAACAAGAATTGCCAGCAACCTGACTAATGAAAAGCATCTGCCGCTTATCTATGCGCTCTGCTTTGGTATGCCGGGTATTCCGTGTGTATATTACGGCAGCGAGTGGGGTGCGAAAGCCAATAAGAGTGAGGGCGATCCTGCACTGCGGGCATGTTTTGAAGAGCCGGAGTGGAATGAACTGTGTGAGTGGATTGCGCACCTTGCCGAGGCAAAGAAGGAGTCAAAAGCGTTAAACTACGGTGATTTCCGTTCCGTAGTGCTGACGAACAAGCAGTGCATCTTCGAGCGCAAGTGTGATGATGAGAGGGTGCTTGTTGCAATCAATGCGGACAGTGAGAGCTACACGGCGCATTTCGATGCGGGCTGCGGCATGGCGCAGGATTTAATAAGCGGCGGGACGCATGATTTCGGCGGTGGAAGCGAACTGCCTGCGTACAGCGCCTTTTTCTGGAAGATGGAGAGATAGTGTTTGAGAGAGACAGATCAACTAAGATAATTAGAACATACAGGTAATATAGTTAAGGGATTTCTACTGTGAGACGGTAGAAATTCCTTTTTAGTTGCAGTAGAGTAGTACGTTTATCCCATTGTTATGCAACTACATGCGTGGTAAAATGAATCACATATATTATTATGAAAGAATTATAATAGTCATGTACAAGATGATAAGACAAGGAGAAAAACAACCAAATGGAACAAAATCCGAATACCGGATATCTCTGTTTCATGATTGCCGCCAAATTCTTAGGGATAAAAGTTCCGCAGGAACTGGCAGGCAGATTCAAGGAAGAAGGGAATACCGATTACGAATTGATGAAAGCGGCGAAGAAGCTGGGATTAAAAGTTTCCGCCGGAAAGCTGAACCTTAAGAAAGTGGAGAATGCGGCAGTCCCGGTCATCGCGAAATTAAAGAATGGGAATTATCTGCTCATTGTCAGCCGGAGGGATGAACATAAGTGGACCATATTAAATCCGCTAAAAGGTGTGCCGGAGACAATGGAAGAGGCAGACCTTTTGGAAATACTGTCGGGACAGGTCATCGTCCTTGCCAAAAGAAAAGCAGACCCTGCCGGGGAGGACTGCCGGAAGTTCGGTTTCCGCTGGTTTATACCGACCATCTTAAAATTCAAGAAGCAGTTTCTCTGCGTCCTGCTTGCCGTATTTGTCATCCAGATCTTAGGTATACTGACGCCCCTCATGACGCAGGTAGTAGTGGACAAGGTACTTTCCCACCATGCGATGAACACCCTGTATACCATCGCCGTGGGGATATTTATCGTATATGTCTATGAACTGGTCATTAGTTTGTGCAAAGGATATCTGTTCGTACATACGACGAACCGGATAGATGTGACGCTCAGTGCCAGACTGTTCCATCACTTGTTTGGCTTGCCCCTCAAATATTTTGAATCAAGGCGGGTGGGAGAGACCGTGGCGAGAGTCAGGGAACTCGACCAGATCCGTTCATTTCTTACCGGTACGCCGCTTTCCTCCATGATTGACGTTTTCTTCGTCGTCGTGTATGTGGCAGTGCTGTTCTTATACAGCGTTCCGCTGACAATCATCGTGCTCGCGTCGCTGCCGCTGTTTGCGATTCTGTCACTTATCATTACACCCCTGTTTAAAAAGAGTCTGGATGAAAAGTTCGAGACCGGCGCGAAGGCGCAGTCATTTCTTGTAGAGTCGGTGAACGGCATCCATACGGTCAAGTCCTTTGCATTGGAATCCTCCTTCGAGGAAAAATGGGGAGACTTGCAGTCAGATTACGTCAAAGCCGGCTATAAAACATCCATGATCGCACAAACTTCCAATGCCGTTGCAGGATTTATCCAGCATCTGGCAGACCTGCTGGTGCTTGTGTATGGTGCAGGGACGGTAATAGACGGAACGCTCTCCATCGGGCAGCTTGTGGCTTTCCGGATGCTGGCTGGCAGAGTCAGCGGACCGATTCTGCGTCTGGTGCAGTTATGGCAGGAATATCAGCAGGCATCCCTATCGGTTAAGAGAATCGGCGATATATTCAATTCTCCTATAGAGCGTAAAAGTGACCATTCCATGCAGACGCTTCCGATGCTTCAGGGCAGAATCCGGTTTGAGAACGTAAGATTCCGCTACCGTATGGATGCATCTGACGTGCTCCACGGGATGTCCTTTGAAATCAGAGAAAATAAAGTGATAGGTCTGGTCGGTCGAAGCGGTTCCGGAAAAAGTACCATCTCAAAACTGATACAGCGGCTGTATATCCCTCAGAGCGGGCGTATCTCAATAGACGGTATGGATATCTCCCTGATGGATCCGCAGATGCTGCGACGCCAGATTGGCGTAGTGCTGCAGGAGAACTTCATGTTTAACGGCACCGTGGCTGAAAATATATCCATCCATTGCCCGGACGTGACCATAGAACAGATCATGGAGACGGCTAAGATTGCCGGTGCGCACGATTTCATCATGGAACTGGAAGAAGGATATGACACGATTATCGGTGAAAAAGGTGTATCCCTCTCCGGAGGTCAGAAACAACGGATTGCAATCGCGAGGGCAGTCATCAACAACCCGAGAATACTGATATTTGACGAAGCTACCTCGGCGCTCGACTATGAATCGGAAAGTATCATCCAGCGGAACCTGCAGGATATCTGTAAGAACAGGACCGTGTTGATCATAGCGCACCGTCTGTCAACCCTCGCGTCAGCCGACGAGATCATGGTGATTGACAGAGGGGAACTGAAAGAAGCGGGCAGCCATGAAGAACTGATGGAACAGGACGGACTGTATGCGTATCTGTACCACCAACAGTCAAGAGGCGAGGTAGAGTAAGAGAGATGCAGAATAAGAGAAAGGCAGGTGCCTCCTTGTATGGACAACTATTTACGTAAAAGACTGGGACTCCGTGATAAAAAGCTGAAATACGACTTTCTTCCTTCGATGATAGAAATCATAGAACGTCCGGCAAACAGACTGGCGGATGTCATCCTTTTCCTAACGATTGCGCTGATTGCCACCGCCATTGTATGGGCTGCCCTCTGGAAAGTTGACATTGCGGTGACCGCTGCGGGAGCCGCCATGCCGGAGGGAGGCTTGATCACGCTCGACAGCGCATACGGAGGCAGGATTGAGCGGATGGAGGTGTCGGATGGGAGTCATGTCAGGGCAGGTGAGGTGATTGCCGTACTGGAGGATACCGAAGCGGCGCTCGATGTGGAGGAATGCAGGCATAATCTGGAAGTCCTGCGGATTCAGCGCGAGATGTATGGCAGGATATATGAGGACCTGTGTGCCAAGGACAACGAGGACAGCGAAGAACCCTATACGACAGATACCTCACTATATGGTGAATACGCTTCTCTGGCGGATGCAATTCTTCTCGAGAATACTGTGTATCAAGAAGAATTGGATAGGATAGAGGATGATGAGGAAAAAGCGGTTTACGCGAAACAGCACAAGTTGAATATTCTGCAGAATATCAACACGCTGGATGTGAAGATATACAGCGCCGAAATCAGTCTCCGGAATGCGGAAGAGAAACTGGAACGCTACACGGTAAAGGCGCCTGCGGACGGTCAGGTTACCCAGATGTCCATGACCTCGCAGGGGATGCTGGTGGAAGCCGGTGAGCGTATCGGCTATCTTATCCCGCAGGAGAAAGAAAACCTCTTTACCGCCTATGTACCGGATGAAGATATCGGTCAGATTCATAGCGGTGATACCGTCAGCGTGCGGATTGCCGCTTACCGCGACACGGAAAACGAATATATGAAAGGGACGATTGTGACCGTGGGAGATATCGCCCTCAATATAGACGGAATCGGGGCAGTCTATGAAGTAGGAATCCGGGTAGAAAACCTTCCGGAAGACTTAAGGACCGGCATGGAAGGAACATGCGACATCATCGTCGGGACAAGGACGGTGCTTGATTATTTCATGGAACCTTTTGTGGACGGATTGCAGAACAGTCTGAAAGAGAAGTAGAAATGTGACTGAAAATTAGAATGTGTATTACGAGCGATAAAGCAGCAAGAAAAGAGGTAAAGATTGAAAATTAAAATTTTCAATCGCGAGATTTGTGTCTGCGCGCTGCTGGCCACAAACTCGTTTATGCGCAAAAAGCAGCGCAGAAATGGAGTAAAACATGGAGCAGATAGAAAGTACGGACAGAGTCCCGGTTTATGATGTAAAGGGAAATAAGCTTGACGAGATCAGGCTGCCGGAACGGATCATGCCGATTCCGGCAAGGAGAGGCGGCTTTTCGGAAAAGGGAATCTACTATAAAGGGAGCGGCATTGTCTACAGAAACCATCTGTCGGATCGGGAACAGATTAAGATGACGGAAGGGGAACAGGTTATCGGTGAGACAGGGCTTGTCTATGAAAAGTATCTGGCGTGCTATCCGTCGCTGGTGCATAAATTCGGCATCTTCTTATTCCCACATCAGCCTGTGTTCTCGGACTGCGAGGGCGGCTGTGGCAGGAAAGAACAGCGCCTCGTGGATAACCAGAATAGATTCGCATACAGCGCAATCGAGGAAATCGTTGATGTGATCCCAATCAGCATACCGGAACACTGCATCTATGCCTGCCGCCTGAAAAATGTGAAAGGCGGGATAGAAGATACGGTTGCCCTGATGGAATATGTGCTCACCAGCGATTTCAATACCGCATGGGACAAGAATCTGTGGGAAGATATCTATGCCTATGGATATGTGCGGGATGTGGCGGACTGGTTCGTATCGGACAGACCGGAACATAAGCTCGGCACGGTGTACGCGCTGCTAGATTCCCTGTACCGGACGGACATATCGCTGTATGCGCGGCTGCTCTTACAGTGTTTCGGGGAATACCGTTTCGACAGGTACATGATTCTGTATTACAGTGCGGCGCTGGTAAGGCGGTACTGTCCGGCACTGTTCGCGGAGGAAAATCCGGATATCGCACATTTCGATATTGGGATATACGAACGGCTGCTCACATGCCTGTTCTCGGGCACGGCGTGCTGTCATCTGGAAAAGGAAGAACAGTATGCGTGGGTGCGTGGGTATTTTGACGGGGTGAAGAAGGAGCATGTGGAGAGGCTGAGGCGGAAGATGGAAGTGAGAGGGGAAGGAGGGGAAAATTATGGACGGTAGATATGCGGCTATAGTAGAATGAGAATAGTGCGTGAAAGGCGAATATAGCAGATGGTATTTGTTTCAATAAAATCAAAAGAAGGGAAGAAGATTATGGAATTTGAGTACAGAAAGATAAGTGAAGAAAGATGTAAGGAGATTGACAGCTGGGAGATACATGACCCGTATGGATATGGCAAAGTCTTTAAGGCAGAAAGAGTTAATTTTGTGACAAGTATGGATGAGTCACTTCTTTTTTGTCAAGCGTTTATGCCTAGGCATGATGATGTAAGCTTAGGAGTAAAGGGGTTCACATATTTGTTTGTCGAAGGAAATGATTATTATTTGTTTGAATTTGAATGTAAAGATGTAAAGGATAATGAAATAGATGGGATTAAGCATCGCTATATGAAGATCAATATATTAAAGCAAAACTTTATAGAAGAAAGTGAAAATAAAAGGGAGTTGCTGGATATTTTAAAATCAATGATTTCAAAATACGAAGAGAATTTTTGTCGTTTAGCAATTGCAAGAACTTGGAAGTATAATTTTGTATTTACATATAAGGGGGAAGAAGTATAATGAGTGAATTTGATGAAGCGATCCAACAGGTTAAAAAAGTCATTATAAGTGGCGGCGAAACAATAATAGAGGATTGGGAAATAATTATGGACCAATTAGTTGGTTCAGGCGATGCTGAGACCATTCAAAATATTTATTATTTTGTTGAAAAAAATTTTTCCTTTGAAATTCAAAAAGGCGCAGAAGGTTTTGTCTATTTCGGAGGGGTTAATGCGGATGGTACAACGAGAGCATATCAAGTTGTTGATGGAATTGTTGATTCATCGAATGGTGCATATGGTTATATTTCAAGCACTGAAGCGGGAAAACTATTTAATGATCCGGGATTTATGGGTGCAGTATCAACTAAACTACGAGATAAAAATTTAACAGGTGATAATTTCATTAATATTTATGATGGAACTATAAATAATGGAATCGCGAATGGAGATATTAAGCTGTCTGATGGAACAACTGTACAAGCTTTTAATGATTTCTTTTCTGCCAATTATGTCAAAAATTTGGAATGCTCAAATGTAAATACATTGCTGTCGGGTGATCGCATTGAAAATTGTTTCAGCAGAACAGAATTTGAAGCACTTCTGGATAATAAGAAAATCCATACAATCAATGGCATTGATAAGAATGTATTTTATGATATATATTGCGCTGCTCCTTCGGGGAAGGAAGTATCTTATGTTTGTGATGCAATCAAGGCAAGTGAGATTTCGGTATTAAAAGATATATATTACTGCGGAGAAGGCAATGCAGTAAAGATTGTGGGCAGAGAGACAGAAGGTGCAGTCAACCTCATTGATACATTATTGGCAAACAATAACATTGTTTCGCCATCATCGAACAGTATAGATGATATTCTCGGAGCATTGGGTGATACGCTACCGGTGGAGAGCCGTGATGCGCTTAAAAATCTGTCACGGAACAGCGACAGGGAACTGGCGCAAATCCTGTTACATAATTCGGATGATATTCTTGATATATCCGGAAGAAAATCACTTGATTTAGGCAAGTATAGTATTGAAACCGGCGGAAAAATCACGGAAACTTTGGCTGATGGAACCAGAATAAGGGTTGATGTGCCGGGGATTAATTCTGTTGAAGATGCAATTGCCAATGGATGTAGAGTCATTGACGGACCGGAAGGGACATATTTCGCCATTTCTAAAAACAAAATATTTAAATTAGCTGATTCTGCGGATAATATTATGCTTGTGATAGAAATTGGAGAAGAACTTCACAATACATGGGAAGAATATAAACGTGGCAATTATAAAACCGGCTGTAAAGAATTTATGTCATACATGGCAACAACGTTAGGCTCTATGGCGGGAAGTAGCCTCTTTACAGCGGTTGTCGGCGGAATCGGTCTTGCTGTAGGTGCTACGATTGGTGCGCCGGTCATGATATTTGCTGGTGTTGTTGGTGGTATCGTAGGAAGTATTATAGGAGAGAATGTCGGTGATTTCATCGGAGATGTGATATGTGATTTGTTTGGATATGAGGATGCAAACTATGCTGATGCCAGCACCGTTATCCGTTATGACCCTCTTGTCATAGACCTTGACGGCGATGGTTTTGAACTGCTGTCTGTGAAGGACGGCGTGTACTTTGATGAAGATGCCAGAGGGCTTGTTGAGAAGACGGAGTGGGTAGCAGCAGATGACGCTCTGCTTGCTATTGACTTAAATGGTGATGGTATCATTAACGATGGCTCAGAACTGTTTGGGACATCTACGACACTTGCAGATGGAAGCAAGGCGAAGAGCGGGTTTGAGGCACTGGCACAGTATGATTTGAATGGAGATGGATTCATAGACGAAAATGATGAAGTGTTTGATAAGCTTAAGGTCTGGCAGGATAAGAACGGTGATGGTATCAGCCAAGAGGACGAACTGTATTCGCTTGGCGATTTAGGGATTGACAATATCTCACTTTCTACATCCGTTGAAGACGGTCGTCTGACTGCAAATATAAACTATAAAAATGGGACGACTATTAAGATAGGTGAGTTTAACTTTGATTCTGAAAGCTACAATACCGTGGAGAAGGATAAGATAGCGGTTTCAGAGGAAATAGCAGGGCTGCCGGATATTCATTCCATCGGAAGTATTGCATCTCTCCATACATTGATGCAGCTTGACGGGACCGGGACTTTGAAGGGGTATGTAGAACAGTTTGTTAAGTCGTCATCAAGGCAGGAAAAGGAAGAACTTGTAACGAAAATCCTTTATTTTATTACTGGCGCGGAACATGTGGCAACAGGTAGCAGGGGCAGTTCTTTTGATGCACAGAAGCTGACTGTCATAGAACAGTTTATGGGAAGAGACTTTGTCGGCACAGGAGGCAGAAATCCCGTAAATACAGCAGCTCCAATCTTAAAAGGCATTTATGCGGATATCTATAATGCATATTACAGTATGTTGAATGCACAGACCCAGCTTGCTGATTATATGGGGATGGTATTCTGGACAGAGGACGAGAATGGCGGCAGATATCTGAATACAGACGTGTTTAATGCATTTGTATCCGTATGTGTGGAGAAAGGGAATGACATGTCGGAAGTCGTTGCCGAGATGGGAAGATACGTTGCATCAATCAATGTAAGCAATAAAAAGAATTTCATAGATTACTTTACGGGATATATTAATAAGCCGGATTATATCAAAGTAATTGCGGATACCTATGTTGTAAATAGTTATCTTGGAACAGAAGAAAATGATACATTATCAGGAACAGTGTCTATGGATGTTTTGTTTGGAGGAGCAGGTAACGATATACTACGTGGAAATAATGGAAATGACTTCCTTTTTGGAGAGAACGGGAATGACAGCCTCTATGGAGAAGACGGTGACGATATCCTGATAGGCGGGACCGGAAATGACCGACTGGAAGGCGGCTATGGGAATGACACGTACATCTTCAACCTCGGGGACGGGAATGATACCATCTATGACTATGAGTACAGCCAGACAGGGGGAAAGAATGACCGTATCGTGTTCGGCGAGGGAGTAAAGGCAGAGGACATAAGGCTCAGACGGGAAGGGAGCAGCCTCGTGATCGATTACGGTGAGAACGACAGTGTGACAGTGCAGAATGCGTACTATTACAATGACGGCCGGTGCTTCGTGGAGAACATCGAGTTCGCGGACGGGACAGTGCTGACGGTGGAGGACATGGAAGAGATGCTGAAGGTGCGGTATGGAACGGATTCTGCGGACACGATGAACGGCTACGGTACAGCCTACGGCTATGACCAGAATGAGACGTTCTATGCCGGAGACGGAGACGACACGGTGAGAGGCGGAGCCGGGAACGACACGATCTATGGAGAGAACGGGAATGACAGCCTCTACGGAGAAGACGGTGACGATATCCTGATAGGCGGGACCGGGAATGACCGACTGGAAGGCGGCTATGGGAATGACACGTACATCTTCAACCTCGGGGACGGGAATGATACCATCTATGA
>VSOA01000123.1 GCA_009774585.1 Lachnospiraceae bacterium | reverse complement strand
CGTTTGTTTTGGATCTGAACGGCGGATTTACGGGGGAATGGAGTTCTTATACAAATCTGATCATCAACATCGGATTTCTGATTGTTATCGGGATTCTTTTTATCGTATCTTCCATCAGTTTCGGCAGACTTAACAGAGTCACTTATGAGCTGGAAGACGTTACGTTCCGTCTGCAGAAGGAGTATAAAGAGGGAAACGGAAAGAATCTCTGGGGTAATTACAAAGATAATGCCAAGGTTTTTGAGGAAGAGGAATTGCAGGAGGCGTTTGATCAATACCGCCTGCGCATCAAAAGTGCGAAGTCGAAACGGGGAGCGGGCGCTTCCTGCGATCTGGAAGAATATATTAACGAGGATCTTTTGGACAAAGTAGGAATGAATTTCTTTAATTCCGGAGTTTCCGGGACGCTTACGGGTCTGGGAATTCTGGGAACGTTTCTCGGTCTGTCCATGGGACTTGGAGCATTCAGCGGGGACGATATTTTTACGATTTCCGATAACGTGGGTTCTCTGCTTTCGGGTATGAAAGTGGCTTTTCATACTTCGGTATACGGCATTCTCTTCTCGCTGGTGTTCAATGTTGTCTACCGAAGCATTATGTCGGACGCCTATGAGGTGCTGAATGAATTTCTGTCTGTGTTCCGTCAGACTGCGCAGCCGTATGTTATGAAAGAAGATGAGAGTTCCGCGACGATGCTTATTTATCAGGCAGGGATGGCAAATTCCTTAAAGCAGATGCTTGACATGATGAAAGGCAATGCAATGGAACAGACTGCGGGAGTGGAGCGCATCGTAGACAAATTTACGGAACAAATGCAGTCCGCGCTGGATACGGATTTCAAGAAACTCGGGAGTGCATTGAAAAGCGCAGGAGAGTCACAGGCTGCCAGTGCGGCAAATGCGTCTGAACTGGTGGAAGCAGTTACGGCATTGGTGGAAGTCAACCGCAATGTACAAGAGGCGCTGGCAAAGGTTATGGAAAGACAGGAACTTTTTGCAGGGCAGCTTGACGAGCAGAAGAAGATGCTGGCGGATGCATGCAGTGATATGAGTGATGAAATAAGCAGCCAGATATACACATTCGGACAGATGAGGAATTTATATGAAAAATAGACGAAGGAACAGGGAAGCTTTTGCGGAGCATAGCTATTGGCAGTCTTATTCGGATATGATGGCGGCGCTTCTGCTGATTTTTGTCCTGATGATAGCGATTACCCTTGCCATATACAGACAAAAAACGAATGATTTGGAACAGACAAGACTGGAACTTAGCACGGCACAGAGCCAGTTGGATGAGACGATAGAAGACTTGGAACTCTCCAAGGCAGAGCTTGAGAAGTCGAACGGGGAGCTGGCGTCTTCGCTGGCACAATTGCAGCAGGCATACGATCAGGCAGCTTTGACACAGGAAGAATTGAACAACGCTTATCTGGAGATAGAAAACGCCAGACAGGAGCTGACGACGACGAAGCAGGAATTGCAGGATATCGTGGGCATCCGGACGGATATTATAGGGGCATTGCAATCCGCTTTCAGTAATTCTACGATGAAAGTGGATGCCCAGACAGGTTCCATTACGTTTTCATCTGATGTGCTGTTTCGCTATAACAGTGCCTCGCTTACGGCGGATAGCAAGGAGACGTTACAAAATATCATCCCGATGTATCTGGATGTGCTGCTGCAGGATCAGTTCCGCAGTTACATTGCCGAAATCATTATTGAGGGACATACGGATACGGACGGCGGTTACCAGAGCAATATGGAACTTTCCTATGAGCGCGCTAATGCCGTGGCAGATTTCTGCCTGAACAAAAGGAACGGGTTAAACGAGACACAGATCGAACAACTGCAAAAACTCCTTACGGTCAACGGTAAATCATGGAGCAACCCGGTTTATCAGAAGGATATTCTGGGCAATCCTACGGAGGTGGTGGATATGCCGGCATCCAGAAGGGTGGAGATTAAATTCCGCCTGAAGGAAGATGAAATGATTGAGAAGATTGCGGGGGTTTTGGAGCAGGAGTAGGTAATATATTAAGTTGAAAAGTACTTTCAACGATTAATTTTCAGTTTGCTGCGTCGGGCATGGGGAGAGCGATAATGACGTGGAAGTACCTGCGCTGGCGGGAACAGAGAGCGCAGGCGAAGCTTCGGCAGAGACAGAAAACCTAGCGGATACAAATAATATGCAAAGTACCACTGAAACGCCGGAAGACAGCGCGGAAATTACTGAAGAGTATTTTGTGATAGGGGACCGTTACGGATTCATGGACTGGACAGGTCAGATTGTAATTGAACCGGTTTATGATTCCGTTACGATAGAAGGCTCGTTTATTATCGCAAAATCCAATGGAAAGTATGTATGTGTTGATAAAACAGGAAAAAAATTGCCGGAACAATCAGAATATATTGTGGCAATCGGGAACTATGTATGTTTTCAGAAAGACGGAAAGCAGGGACTTTCCGATGAAAAAGAAGATATTTTATAGTTATATGCATGCCCCTCTCTGCTAATATACCAGCGAAGCGATCACCACTGCCAGAACAAACTGCACGATGGAGGATAACAGCCAGATCCCTGCGCATAACAGCACTCGCACACCTATTGATTTTTTCCGGTTGGAAGCGACAGACGCCAACATGGCGATGACGAATACTTGTATGATGCCGCCGATCGCTCCTCCGATTAGGAAAAAGAAGTCTATCGCATGCAGCACAATAAAAATCCATACCCAGCCGGGCATTTTGGTGGGAACATACTCTTCGCCCGTAGCACAGTCTCTGCCATCATAGCTCAAAATCGGAGCGCCGAACTGTTTCATATGTAGTACGGCCTCTTTTCCCTCGATCATCATGGAATAATTTGTTTCCAAAAGAGTTGACTTTCTTGCCAGTTTACTCAGTTTTACCGGTTCGGCGTTATTTATTGATACCGTATTCTTTTTCAATCCGACTTTGTATGGAATACCTTGTACTTCAAAATTCCAAACCATTTCTTTTGCCGCCATTTTGCTTCCTCTCATTCTCCCTTAAAATTTTATGTCAAATAGGATATAATCATATTATATTATACCATGAATGCTTTTGTAAGTTCAAGTATGGACAATCGGAGTTATATAGATTTATGGTGGGACATGGTATCTGTGATGAATTCAGAGTAAAAGGAGCCGCAAAAAATGATGAGGACTATGATAGCCGCAATGCTGGGCGTGGCGATGGTTGTTACGAATTTTACGGATCGATGCATTTATCTTGAAAAAGCACTGTGTGAAATTGAGAAAACTATATATAACATTCCGTATTCACTGATAGAAACGCCGGAAGGATATGAATTAATTCTATACGACAAGGAAAAACGAGAAGTTTTTTCTATGGTCTATTCGAAGGAACCTTGGGTTTGCGAAGTAGCGGAAGGTGTTTTTGAAATCGGTGTCAGTACAGGAAGCCCGGCAAGATATACGTTCTATTTTCGTAGGGAAGACGGCAAGATGTCGAGTGGGTTTTTCAATGCGAAGCTGTTTGGGGGACGGTATATTGCATATCGTTCATGGGACAGCGGACAATGGGATGCTCCGTTGATTCTGACGGATATTTTTGAAGAAGGGATTCTGTATCAGGAAATCTATAGAGACTTTAGCGTGACGGCGGATCCGATGTCTATGGTATTTGATGGTAATATAGAAGCAACAGAGCTTCTGTTAAAGATTATCTTAAAAAAGGACGATATTCAGGTTATAAGCGTTGTAGGTCAGAGAGAATTGCGAAGTCCTGTAGTTGGCGGGCATGAAGCATTTCAAGGAAGAAGGAGAGCGCTGGATGTCCGGTGGACATCCGTTAGCGCGGACCGAAGTGGAACGGAGACCGAGAGAGGATGTGTGAAGCAAGGAGTATTCTGCAGTGATGGAATACTCCTTATTTCGTCTAGTATGTCACCTGCGATAACTTACTTATGTAAGAGGTCATTATTTTGTAGAAGAGAAATAAATGTTTTCTAATATTTTGAAACCAAAAGACAATATCTGACGTCTAATGACCGTAAAACAAATAAAGGACGCTTTTTTGTTTTACAATCATACGCGCGTAGGAGAAAGTTAATGAAAAGCATTGAAACAAAGTTTTGTGTAAAGAAGGCGCAGAGGCATGATAAAGACGCATTTACCGAACTCATGCAGTTATATATGAAGGATATGTATAGAACTGCCATTGCAATTCTAATGAATGAAGAAGATGCTGCAGATGCTCTTCAGGATACAATTCTCACTTGTTGGGAAAAGTTATATACACTTAAGAAACCGGAGTTCTTTAAGACATGGATGACAAGAATACTTATAAACCATTGCTATGATATCATAAGAGACAATGCAGCTTACAAGAATATAGAATCTTATGAGGAACCATCAAAATGTGATGAGTATAATCTTGAATTGAAGGAGGCATATGCTTCTATAGACGAACGATATCGATTGCCTATGGAATTGTATTATAGTCAGGGATTCAAGATGAGAGAAATTGCTGAAATGTTGTCATTACCATTAAATACCATCAAGACGAGGATTTCTAGAGGAAGAAAACAAGTGGAAAAGTATTATCGCGATTGTTAGGAGGATACAAATGGCAAATAAAAAACCTATACTTTCTGAAGAAATAGAGTTATCGGAAATTGTGTTGAAAAAAACAAATCAGGCCTTTGAAATGATTAAGCAGGAGGATATTGTTTGTATGAAAAAAACACATACCAGTAGAGGTAAAATGTTTAAAACGCAGGCGGCCGTTATTGTAGGTGTCTGCATATTAGCAATTAGCAGTATAAGTGCCGTTGCAGCAATTCATCATTATTGGGGGAGAGGCATGAACGGAAATATTCAGGCATCCGATGAGCAACAGCAAGTGCTTACAGAAAAGAATATAGCAAAAGTGTACAGTGAAGAGCCGGATAGTCCGTCACTTGCCGTGACGAATAACGGTGTTACAATAGAGCCGGATACGGTTATTGTGGATGAAAGATTTGTATATATGGCGTTTCGTATTTCTGGTTATAGCGTAGCGGATAGGATGGAGCCGGGATTTGAGATGGTAAATGTGTATCAGGGAGATAATCCTGAAGATGAAAGCGCATGGGTTAATATGAGCGGAACCATGTATGATGGAATTATCCCTGATGAAAACGGTGTACTGGTATATGAAGATGGAACATCTATAGAAAGTTATGAAGATGGAAGCATTATCTCTCATTATACTGATGACAACGGAAATATGGAATACATTATTCAGGCAAGTGTTGTGGACAGGAACGATTCATTTCTCGGCAAGACAATACACGTTGAATTTAAAAATTTGGGAACAATTTCAAAAGGAGCACTTATTACTGCAGTGGATGGGGACTGGAATTTTGAAATAAATCTTTCGGATGTCAGTTCGACTCAAAATATTAAGGTAGGGCAAAAAGTAGAAGGAACGGGTTTCATGCTGGAGGATATCAATATCTCACCGATTTCCATCAAAGTGAATTATTCTGTCAGTGCGGCTCCGGTAGAAAAAGAAGATGATCTTGGCATTCCCGAAGTCAAGGGAGTTGTATTAAAAGACGGAACAAGAATTCCATACTTAATAAATCCCGGCAGATTGGGATATACAGATAGTGACAAGTCAAATGCGTATCAAATAGCAGGTTTTGCCCGAGTTGTTGATGTTGATGAGATGGCTGCGTTAATCGTTATGACATCGTATGAAAATGAAAAAGTTAAAACACTTGAGATACCGATTTCAAAATAAAATATAAATGTTTCCTAAATTGAAATATTTTCTATCTTTGGTAGCGATTTATCTTAACAGATAATCAGCTACCTTTTTCATTTTCAGAAACTAATAATATAGGTGTAGCCAACGAGAAGAAAAAGCAGAACGAGAAGAAATGCAAAGCCGAGAACTACCGCAAGTACATCATTGGCGGTATTATTGCTATTTAGAAACAGATGGTGAGGACATGGTCTTTAAACTATAATCCGGTGCGTATCTATTTGTGGAAGTGGATGAGAAATCTTTTCATAAACAATGGGTTACAAAATTTTAATAAAATAATTAGCACTCATCTCTTGACAGTGCTAACAATTCGATGTATTGTGATAGTGCAAGTAGAACAGACAAAGCGGAATGCGATTCATTCGGCGAGGAGGTGTGTACTATGAATTTAACGAAATTTACACAGAAATCAATGCAAGCGGTAGAACAGTGCGAGAAGCTGGCATACGAATACGGCAATCAGGAGATTGAGCAGGAGCATCTGCTCTACAGTCTGCTCACGATTGAGGACAGCCTGATTTTAAAATTAATTGAAAAGATGGAAATACAGAAGGAATACTTCGTAAATCGTGTAGAGCAGGGACTGCGCAAGCGGACCAAAGTACAAGGCGGACAGATTTATATCGGACAAGATTTAAATAAGGTACTGATTGGCGCGGAGGATGAAGCGAAAGCGCTCAGTGACGAGTATGTGTCCGTGGAGCATTTGTTTTTGGCGATGGTAAAGCATCCCAACAGAGAAATCAAAGAGATATTCCGGGAGTTCGGCATTACAAGGGAACGTTTCCTACAGGCATTGTCTACGGTGCGGGGCAATCAGAGAGTGACTTCGGATAATCCGGAGGCAACTTACGATACGCTGGAGAAATATGGACAGGATTTAGTAGAAAAGGCAAGAAATCAGAAGCTTGACCCGGTCATCGGCAGAGATAACGAGATTCGTAATGTTATCCGTATTCTTTCCCGCAAGACGAAGAACAATCCGGTTCTGATCGGGGAACCCGGCGTCGGCAAAACCGCGGTAGCTGAAGGACTGGCGCAGCGTATCGTCAGAGGCGATGTCCCGGAGGGACTGAAAGATAAGAAAATTTTTGCACTGGACATGGGAGCCCTTGTGGCAGGCGCGAAGTACCGGGGAGAATTTGAAGAACGTCTGAAAGCGGTATTGGACGATGTGAGGAACAGCGACGGACAGATTATTCTATTTATAGATGAACTGCATACGATTGTAGGTGCAGGTAAGACAGACGGTGCGATGGATGCTGGTAACATGCTGAAGCCTATGCTGGCAAGAGGTGAACTGCACTGCATCGGCGCGACGACGCTTGACGAATACCGTCAGTACATCGAGAAGGACGCAGCGCTTGAGAGACGTTTTCAGCCTGTTATGGTGGAAGAGCCGACGGTGGAAGACACGATTTCTATCCTGCGCGGCTTAAAAGAGCGGTATGAGGTGTTCCATGGGGTGAAAATCATGGATAATGCGTTAGTCAGCGCCGCTGTGTTATCAAACCGATATATTTCCGACAGATTCCTTCCGGATAAGGCGATTGACCTTGTGGATGAGGCGTGCGCGCTGATCAAGACGGAACTCGATTCCATGCCGACAGAACTTGATGAATTGCAGCGTAAGGTCATGCAGCTTGAAATTGAAGAGACTGCTTTGAAAAAAGAGGACGATCATCTGAGTAAAGAGCGTCTCAACAATTTGCAAAGAGAGTTGGCGGAATTAAAGGAAGAGTTAAAGAACCGCTTGGCGCAGTGGGAGAACGAGAAAGCATCCGTAGAGAAGTTGTCCAAAATACGTGAAGAGATTGACGAAGTGAACAGCCAGATCCAGATTGCCCAGCGTGACGGTGATTATGAGAAAGCGGCGGAATTAAGCTATGGAAAACTGCCTTCCTTGAAGCAGCAGCTGGAGATTGAGGAAGAAAAAGTCAGTAAAGAGGATTTGTCACTCGTGCATGAGAGCGTTTCGGATGAGGAGATTGCCAAGATCATCTCAAGATGGACCGGCATTCCGGTGTCAAAGTTGACGGAGAGCGAGCGGAACAAAACGCTGCATCTGGATGATGAGCTGCACAAGAGGGTAATTGGTCAGGATGAAGGCGTGACGAAGGTGACGGAGGCCATTATTCGTTCCAAGGCAGGAATTAAAGATCCCACGAAGCCGATAGGTTCCTTCCTGTTCTTGGGTCCTACCGGTGTGGGTAAGACAGAACTCGCTAAGGCGCTGGCGGCATCTTTGTTTGATGATGAGGCGAACATGGTTCGTATTGATATGAGCGAGTATATGGAGAAATATTCCGTATCAAGGCTGATTGGAGCGCCTCCCGGATATGTAGGATATGAAGAAGGTGGACAGTTGACCGAAGCAGTCAGAAGAAAGCCATACTCGGTGGTACTGTTTGATGAGATTGAAAAAGCCCATCCCGACGTGTTCAATGTACTTCTGCAGGTGCTTGACGATGGGCGGATTACGGATTCACAAGGCAGGACGGTGGATTTTAAGAATACGATTCTAATCATGACTTCCAATATCGGGGCTAATTATCTGCTGGATGGTATCGACGCGCAGGGGGCGATTACACCGGAGGCGGAAGAAATGGTGATGGGTGATTTAAGGAATCATTTCAGACCGGAGTTCCTGAACAGACTGGATGAGACGATACTCTTTAAGCCGCTCACCAAAGACAACATCGGCGGCATTATCCGCCTGATCGTGGATGATTTGAACAAGCGGCTTGCCGATAGGGAACTGCGTATTGAATTGTCGCCGGAGGTAACACAATTCATTGTGGACAATGCTTACGATCCGGTTTACGGTGCGAGACCTTTGAAGAGATATATCCAGAAATATGTGGAAACTTTATCAGCGAAGCTGATTCTGGCGGATCAGGTGGAGGCGAAGGACACGATTCAGATTGTACTGCGGGACGGACAGCTTGCGGCAGTGCGTAAGTAAGGATGATAGGGCAGATTATTTCACCGTAAGATGATGCGCTATTTCTGACTGGATATGAGTACCTTTTGACAGACGGAAGTTTTTCTGGCAATAAATTGACAGAGAAACTTCCGTCTGTTTTTATGTGGCAGGAAATTAGATTTACAGCAATAAGTGTAAATGATACACTATTAAAGTGTAAATGATACATTATAAGCGTATGAATAGGAGAAAATAACATGCGATACCCTAAATTTTTGCAGCAAAACGGTACGATAGCTTTCGTGGCGCCTTCATTCGGATGTGCGACAGAACCTTATAAGAGCGGATTCCTAAGCGCGCAGGATAAGTGGCGTAAACAAGGGTTTTCCCTGAAGTTTGGACCAAACTGTTATGTGGAACAAGGCGTTGGCATCAGTAACACACCTAAGAAGTGTGGGGTTGAATTGACGGAGTATTACTGTGACATAACGAGTGATTGCATAATATCCTGCGGCGGCGGAGAACTTATGTGTGAAATCTTGGATGATGTGGATTTTAATCGGATAAAAAGTGCGGAACCGAAATGGTATATGGGGTATTCGGACAATACAAATATGACGTTTCTTTTGGCGACACTGTGCGATACCGCTTCCGTGTACGGTCCATGCGCTTCATCTTTCGGTATGGAACCGTGGCATAGGTCACTGGAAGATGCGATGCTGTTGTTGCAGGGGAAAAAACTGACGATGCAGGGCTATGACATGTGGGAAAGTGAATCCTTGAAGGATGAGGAACACCCCTTTGCACCATATCATTTAACGGAAACATCTGTTATTAAATATATTCTGCCTGATGGAAGAACAAATATTGACAGTCTTGCGGCAAGTGATATGAAATATTCGGATGATATCAGTCAAATAGGTGTGCGAAGCGGTATAGTATCAAAGAAGCCAGAGACAGATTCGAATTTCATTGACTTTTCCGGCAGGTTATTAGGTGGCTGCACGGATTGTCTGGTCAATCTTCTCGGAACAAAATACGATAAGGTGAGTGAGTTTACTAAGCAGTATAAAGAAGACGGAATCCTATGGTTTCTGGAGGCATGTGATTTGAACCTGATGAGTATCAGACGGGCTATGTGGCAGATGGATCATGCAGGATGGTTCCGGAATTGTAAGGGTTTTTTGATTGGCAGACCGCGTCTTGGTATGGGAGTGGAAGAGTTCGGTATCGACCATTATCAGGCGGCTTATGAGATGATTAGAAAATACAACGTGCCGGTGTTAATGGACGTAGATATCGGTCATTTATCTCCGATGATGCCGCTAGTCTGCGGCAGTATGGCGCGGGTTCTCAGCGACGGCGTAAATTACAGTGTTAAGATGCAGCTTAATTAGAGTTTCAATATTAGAGTTTCAATATTAGGGTTTCAATATTAGAGTTTTA
>VSOA01000122.1 GCA_009774585.1 Lachnospiraceae bacterium | reverse complement strand
GAAGATGGAGCTATTGATTGGGAAAAACTGGTTGAATTTAACTCGGGGGATTAAGAAGATATACGATATCAAGAGGAAACCGCATGAAAACTGCTTTAGATTTTTATGAAAGAGGAAAACAAAAAGAGGCGAACGCAGATGAGTATGACCGCTCTCGATATTATAGTAAAGATAAATTTATTTGCCCTGAATGTGGAGAAGCTGTTCATTTAACAGGAAGCAGGTACAGTAATCATTTTGCGCATTTTAAAAAGAGTGAAGTATCTGCAGAGTGTGATAGACGTGTTGACGGCAGACCAACAGATTCAGTGTATGAAAGGATAGGATTACCTATCTATATGCGGAAAAATTCATCAGAGGATTTTTACTTATGTATGGGATTTAAGGCGTTACCGCCTATACTCATGGAAAAAGCAATTAAAGAATCAATGTCAGTGAAAATTGATGGGAAGAATACATACAGAATTAATAACGAAAGATTCTCATGTGAGAGGACTGCATTAATACCCTTGGATTATATTCCGTTATCTGGACATAAATATCATCTTTGTTATGAACCAATGAATAAAGCATATGCAGTATCGCAGCATTGGTCTGATTATGCAGATGGTTTTTCATATGAGGGAGCTATTTTTACGGTATCTGAACAAGGTGGAAAGAAGATTAGGCATGGAGATTCCATTACTACAGAAGAACAGTATTATTGGGTACGACGCCAGCCACAGCTTCCAAGTTTTATTCCGGGAATCAAGATGAAAAGGTGTGGATGTCTTAAATTAAAGGACGTTACCTTAAATGTCTTTTGCGGAATATTTTCATCAGATATTTCAGATACAGAGTTTGATAATCTTACGTCATATTTAAGATCGAATTTAAAGATTCATCTTCTCGAAAAGCAACCTGAATTTGTGCCAATATGGCCACCTGTTGTGAAGACAGAAGATGGATATATTGTTAATAGTAAAGAGCAAAGTGTGTATGGATATGTTGTGTCGAGCAACGAAAATCCGAGAATATATGTTTACCATGGAATAAGAAAAATTCCAGATGAATTAAACTCAGTTAATCATTTGACATGTGTTAAAGTATGTGATCAAGAGGTTTTGGTTAATATTGACAGAAAGTATGCTTCAAGTGGAATATTACTTTTAAAGAGATCGAGGGCCATTATAACGAATGGTACTGAGATTTATGAGTTAATAGACGATAAGTATAGTCTAATACGAAAAGAAAATTTATATAGAAAGTGTAATAGGATATTGTTTAAAGCTGGACATTCAACAGACTTTATCTTGGTTAGAAAAAGTGGACAAATAGAAAAGAATGGCGGTATTGGAGAGTATATTTTTGTAGATTTACAAGATGGTGATTTAATATATGTATTACAGAATAAATATCTCGTTAATCTTCTTGTTATATCAATAGAGAAACAACAAGCTGATACAAGAATAGGCGATGAAGAATTATGTCGTTTGCTAAAAAAATATAAAGGGACAAAAAAGGTGCAATTACCGCATAAATTGCGAACGAAAATATACGAAATTCAAGATAAAGTTACATTGTCGAGAACTTATCTTGATAATATATTAAAAAGCAATTGTACATCTATGGCAATGATAAAAGTACTGGAGGAAATACTAAAATGAGCAAAATTGATATTAATTATCAGTTATTGGATCTTTTTAATGAAGAAGAAATAAATATTGTTTGTAAAAATGCAGATCTTATGATTTTTTTGGAAACGATAAAGAACAAACGATATGCAAAATATACAAAAACATTAGGTAGATTGGAAAAGAAATCTGCATTAGTACAAAAAAATTTGCCGGAAATTGCGTTTAAATTATATAAAAAGGGAGAAGAGCCATTTAGAGCAGCCATTGTAACTCAATTAGAAGGATATCGAAAAAATTTTATTGAGGCAATATCGAAATGTATGGATCCGTCTATTAGTATAGATGATATAAAAGAATATAATGCAAGAGCTGTAGCAGATTTGTATTTTAAATTTTTGGATGTTTCTGTTACAGACATATCAGTTGATTTGTTCTTTGTTTTTCTTAAATTGCAGGGGATTACGATTGAAGAAGAAACTCGTCAAAGCATAGAACTGGAGATAGAAAATATCCGTCAAGCAAAGGAATGTGAAGCAAAACACAAGGCAGAAATCCAAGATGCATTAGCAGAGCAGGAGAAAAGATTATCTTTAGACTTTAAACAGCAAGAACGTGGTTTGAGAAGGCGGATCGAAGAAAAAAGTAGATTGTACAAAGAAATTCAAGATAAATTGAATGCCGCCGAACAAAAGATATATAAATATGAAAATATAACGGAGACGGAAAGGGAGAGACGTGAAAAGGAATGGTTTTCTGAGTATGAAAGAAGACTTGAAGCAAGAAAAGCAGCAGATGATATGCAAAGAGAAAATGCCTTATCTGAAGCTGAGGAAAAGCATCGGAAATTATTGTCATTACTTGAAACAGAAGCAGAAAAAAGGAGAGTGGAATTAGAGGAGCAGTACCATGAACAGCTAAGAACTTCTGAGGAGATGTTGACCAATGAATTGGAATCGCTAAGAGAACAAGTGTCAGAATTAACTGAAAAGAAAAAAGCGTTGGATCTGCGAGTATATGAACTTGAGAAAAAAAGGGTGGATCTTGATAGTCATATTCAGAAATTAGAAGCAATTGAAGAAAAATATTTTGATTCATTTGAGCAGAGAATTATTGATAAAAGGATAGATTCGCTTATATTTCAAAAATTAGGATACGAGAGCTCTAGGGATAATACAAGTATACCTTTGACTATCGCAAATACCTCGGATGTTGTTGTAATATCGGCAAAGGAGTTTTCTGACAATGCAGAATATGGTGCAGATGTTACATCTATATCAGATTTCTTCGAGGACTATAAGGCTAATATATCGCTTCATTTTGATAATGAAACGGAAATTGCCGGAGCGGTTCTGGCGGCTGTTTTAAATGGAATGGGAGTAATTGCAGCGGATAAAGTATGTAACTATTTATCTGAGGCACTTGCTGCTTTGCAGGATGCAAGTTCACCGTTGACGATTAATATTGGCTCAGAAAAAGAGAATTTGAGGACACTTGCTGATACTATTAATGAAAGTGAATCTCAAGTAATATGCATTAAAGGTGTATTAGACAATTATAATGAAATTCTTTTTGCGAGAATCTGTGAACTTTGTAAAAGAAAGTATTTGTTCTTTTCTGTATCAGCTCTGAAGAACCTAAAAATGATGTCTAAGGGGATGATGAACTATGCGATTGTAATAGATGCTGAAAATGAACTTCACTTTCCTGTAGATGACTATCTTCTGATTGGCAACCATGATTTGAAACCATTTATTCCAAAATTGGACATGAAGAAAAGTCAGGATATATATATAAAGACATTTAGTAGATTGGTAATGAATAATTACATAAAGAAATCAGCAGCTATCGAATATAGTAACTTACTGCAATTGTATTATGCACTTATAGATGGAACTGTGCTGGGAGAAATTATACAGAAAGGCATTATTAATGGGTGTGAAATTTGTTCTGAGGATGAAAACCTAAGAGATGTCTTAAATAAGAGCGGAATAACAATTTCGATTGAATAGGTAAGTGATTATGGAGAATAATGCGTTAGTTAAAATGGCGCAGGACATGCAAATAGAACAATATGCTGGCGAAACACAGTCTAATTATGCTGGAAGAATTATTTACTCTGCTTTATGTCATTGGATGAGATATGTCGTTATGGATGAAACAACTCAGAAGCATGATAGAAAGAGCAAGGCATATGTGTTGGGCAGGATAAAAGAATTATTGGTTATTATGTCGGAGGCATTTCCTGTGAGCAAAAGGTGGATATTCAGAGACTTGAAGAATCCAGTTGATGACGATGAACTAATTCGAGAATTAAGGGATAAGATGTTAGCAGCCAGAGAGTTATTGGAAGTTGATGAGTCACGGAATATTGGGTTGCCAGCATATGAAAAAAACTATTGTACAGACGATTATGATAGAATAACTGGCTTGTCAGAAGAAATAGGTAGGACAGAATATGTTGGGATAACCAGAGTTGTCCGAAAGAAACATGAGACTGAGAATAGAGGTTTGGAGAATAAGATTGATATTAATGATTATATCGACTGGATATATGTGGGCGCATCATGGAATGAATGCCATAACATAGAAGCATTTGAGTTCTTTAACCCATTCAGTAAAAGACCACCCTATCAATCGTGGACGAATGCAGTTCCATGTAATGAAAAAAGTATTCTGGCAAGACTGACGCTTTACAAGGGTTTACATGAATATCATTTGATAAAAAAAGAAAATGATATATACAAGAATGCACCGATTACAAATGTACTGGCAGAATGGAAGGAAGAAAGAAGAGTATTATTGGCGCTTCGTAAAAAGGTTGGAAATGCAATGCAAGCAACATATGAAAAAAGAGATTCAGTATATCTTTTGAATTTATATTGTGGTTTGCCGTTAAGAGAACAAGTGCTAATCGATACATATTGTTGGCCATTAAATTCAATGGACGATAAATATAATTATGTTGTGCCTGAATTTATATGGGAAGATATAAAAAGTATGATTATAGATGGTTTAGGTATTGATCTTAAGGAGAAGAACTAAATGGATGAATATAGTATTGAAAATACGCACGAAGCCTTAAAACAGAGATTAATTGACTATGTCGAAACGGCATATTTCGGAAAGAATGATGAATTGCGAAAATTGTGTAGAACGGAATTGGAAGCGCAAGGTGTAATGTGGAAAGAACCATATATTGAGGCGAATCCAGCATATAAAGTTCTTCAAAATGGTATCGAAAATGCGGAAATTCCGGTAAACATAAAAGCAATACTAAAGCAGATGATTGATCGTCATATGGGTGTATACAAGAGCCCATATGTTCATCAGATTCAGGCGCTGGAAGGCTTTTATAAACATTGTGAATTGTTTGTTGCGACAGGTACAGGCTCCGGAAAAACAGAATGTTTTATGTGGCCAATGATAACAAAGCTTGTAAATGAAGCAAAGAGTAGTCCGTCTTCATGGAACCAGCGTGGGGTTCGGGCTATGATGCTGTATCCTATGAATGCTCTTGTATCTGACCAGTTGGGAAGATTACGTCGTATGATAGGAACATCATCGTTTTATGATATGTTTACAGAATATACAGGGGTTTTTAGACGGCCTCAATTTGGTATGTATACCGGTAGAACTCCATACGCAGGTGAACTTAGGAGAGAGCAGGATAAAGCTCTTTCTGATACTTTGCGTTCAAATTTAATTGCGCGTGATGAAGAGACAGTAAATCAATTGAAGAAGATGGGTAAATTTCCGGCAAAGAATGATATGGAGAAGTTCATAGATGGTTTGCTCGAAGGTAAGCATGTGACAGATAACTGTGATGCTGAGATGATAACCAGATTTGAAATGCAAGAAAATACACCAGATATCCTGATTACAAACTATTCCATGCTTGAATATATGCTTATGAGGCAGGAAGAGCAGAGTATTTGGGAAGACACAAAGAAATGGCTTGAACAAGATGAAAATAATAAATTATTGTTTATTATTGACGAAGCTCATATGTATAGAGGCGCTTCTGGTGGAGAAGTTGCGTTGCTGATAAGACGCTTTTTGCATAAACTGGGCGTTAAGCGAGAAAAATTACAATTTATATTAACGAGTGCAAGTATTCCTCAGAATGAAAATGCAAAAGTAGAGAAATTTATCTGTGATCTGACTGCTGTTGATAATCCGGAATTGCATGAAATTCAAATAATTACAGGAGAGCGTGAAAAAATACAGTATGAGCATAGTTATGATGTGAAATCAGAGAAAATAGCTGTGTTCGACATTGATTCTTTGCATTCAGAGAATAGACTGGAAGCGATAAAAAAATTTGGAGAACTTGTCAATTTGGACACAAATAAGTGTGGTTTTTCAAAAGAAGAAGAGGTTGAGCAGTGGTTATATTCAGAATTGATAAAGCTCAAACCATTATTGAAAATCATGGAAAATTGTCGTGGCAAGACAGTTTCTTTTGAAAAGCTTGCTTCAAATGTTTTCCCAAAAGTTTCGGAAGAAATTGCGCAAAAGGCAGTAAGCGTATTGCTGTCAATAGCTCCGATGGCAAAAAATAAAGAGGGTCAGGTTTTATTTCCATCAAGATTGCATATGATGTTTCGGGGAATTAGAGGGATTTATGCGTGCGCTAATCCAAATTGTTCTGAGAAACATCATACGTCAGATATACCCTTAGGTAAGATATACATTGGCAACCATGACGATGTATGTAAATGTGGTGGGAAAATTTATGAATTATTGAACGATAGAACTTGTGGAGCCTTGTTTTTGAAGGGATACATTGACGAAGATGAACCGCAAGCTCGTTTTGTATGGAATAAAAAGGGGATTGTCACTGATAAAACTTTTAAAGAGATACATTATTATATAGTTCCTAACAATGCACAATATAAATCTAAAAAAGATGTTAAGACAGGATGGTTGAATTCTATTGCTGGGCGGTTGGAAATGGATGATGAGCACGCAGGAGAACCGCAGTATACGCATGTTGCATTTACATTGAAAAGCCCGAAGGATTCTCCCAATGTATATACTTTTTCGACCTGTCCTCGATGTGGGAAAATGCATTTACATACAACTGATTTCTCAACAAAGGGAAATGAACCGTTCTTTCACCTTGTTTCAGAACAGTTGATGATTCAACCTCCAATGATTACTGATCCCGAGAAACTGGAATTTACACCAAATGCGGGAAGAAAGGTATTATTATTTTCAGACAGCAGGCAGCGTGCGGCCACATTGGCAAAAGAACTTACATCTGTTGCAGATGAAGATGCAATGAGAAAAGCTTTGACAGTTTCTGCGAAAGAACTCCAAAAATGGGCAGACGACACGGATCATGAAGCCAGCATGGATTTGCTATATGTTGCGTTCTTGAAAGTTGCCTTGGATAATAAGTTAAGATTCTTTTATGGTGAGGATGAAAAGGACTTGCATGACCATCTTCAGGAGATGAAGGATGTTATTAATAGACAGGCGCAGAGAGGTGGAAGAAGAAATCGGAAAATCAATTATGAGGATTTGAAGAAGCAGCGATTTGCGACAGTGCCAGAGCTGTATTCAAGATATTTGCTTAAGATATTGTGTAGTAATTTCAGGTCTTTTACGGATTTAGGTCTGTGTTGGATAGAACCATGTAATGGAACTTTGCTAGATGAGGTTTTGGATGATCTTGACAGAGATGAGACAGGGATTAGTGAAGAACAGTTCTTTGGGTTATTTGCGGCATGGTGTGCTGAAATTTTGACAGATAGCTATGCATATGACTACGATATAAATAGAAATGTTAGAAGAAGTCTCACCAATATTCCTCGTTTTGGTATTGAAATTGACGGGAAACTTCCTATACGTTTCGAAAAACTATTAAAAGCAAATGGAATAGAGCAGGATAAGCAGAAATTAATTTATAAGGGTTTGTGTAAGTTTATGCAAAAAGGTAAGGATGAAAATGATAGATTGTTCTTGAATCCACAAGTTATCACCTTAAATTTTGATTCCGAACGTACTTGGTATAAATGTCCTGCTTGTGGTCGTGTATTTCCATATACTCTTTGGTATAAATGTGTTTGGTGTTGTGAAGGAACGCCGGAAATCATGACGAAAAACGAGTTTGAAGGATTAGAGTTTTGGAGACAGCCTATTCTTGATGCTGTTGCAGGAAAGAAAGATGCACTTCTGACTAGAATAAATACGGAAGAACATACTGCACAGCTTTCCCACAAGGATCAAAGGATTGATATGTGGTCTACTACAGAAGAGTATGAGTTAAGGTTCCAGAATGTCTATATAGATGATAAGGGGCCGGTTGACGTCCTTAGTTGTACGACTACGATGGAGGTTGGTATTGATATAGGTTCATTAACTGCTGTGGGATTGAGAAATATTCCGCCTATGCGTGAGAATTATCAACAGAGAGCTGGACGTGCGGGAAGAAGAGGTTCTGCAATATCAACAATTATTACATATACAGATAATGGACCGCATGACAGTTATTACTTCAATAATCCACAAAAAATAATAGCAGGGGAACCACGTCATCCGTCGATAGATACCGATAATCGAAAACTGGTATATCGACATTTGAATGTTATTTATGTGTCGGAATTTCTTGATAAATATGGTACTGCAGCAAATACAGTAGGTATCATTGAATTTTTTAATCTGTACCGAGATGAATTTTTGGCTTTTGTACAAGCAAAAATATTTACTGACAACGAAATTAAATCTTTGGTTCCAAAATCGAAACGGAAATTTATAGATGGGCAGAAACAGGAATTCATAGCCGCTGTGAAAGTATTATCAGAAAAGGTAGATGCTTTTAAGGATGATTACTATGACTCAAATGACAATGAAAAGAAATTATTAGATGTCTTTCTGGAAGAAGGCATATTCCCGACTTATTCATTCCCGAGAAATGTTGTTGGTTTTAGTATTGAAGATAGCAAAGGAAGTAAAGTTGAACAAGAACCAGACAGAGCATTAGATATGGCAATCAGCGAATATGCACCAGGGCGGTTGATTGTGGTAAATAAGAAGACATACAAGTCAGGCGGTATTTATAATTTCCATTCAAAATTTAAGGATGAAGATAAAGAGCATCCGGCAAGAAAATATTTTGAGAGCAAAGAGTATTATAGGTCATTGTTTTATTGTGAAAATACGGCTTGTAATTGGGTCGGATATGAAGACCCAAGCAAGACATGTCCGTTCTGTTTACAGGAAAGTATAAAGTATCAACATGTTATTAAACCTTGGGGATTTGCTCCGATAGATGGAAGCAGTATACGAGAAGCTGAGGCAGAAGCAGAGATGTCATATGCTGAATTGCCGAGCTATGCATCACCGATAAAAGATAGTGAAATGAAACAATCGAGTGATTATGCATTGGTAAGATATGGACGTTTGACTGACCAGCCACTTACAATACTTAATCAGGGACCTGAGGGAATGGGCTTTACAGTATGCGAAGATTGTGGAGCTGCTGTTCCAGGAGATGACAGATTTGGGTTGCAGAAAATACGACCGCCATACAGGCATCCGAGAGTGAGAACTCGTTGCACTCACCCTGACAGTAGTATTACAAATGCATTTTTGGGTCATAGTTTTTTGACAGATATGATTTTGATTGAAATAAGTTTGAATCCTAAAAAGGTTAATACAGAACCGAATGCTTTGTGGATAAAAAGTGCCGCACAGACACTTTCTGAGGCAATGGTCTTGGCTGCTGGACAATTGTTAGATGTCGAATTCAACGATTTGAAAGGTGGATATCGATTAAGATATGCGCATGACAAGGTATGCGTGGATATTTTCCTATTTGATAGTTTGTCGAGTGGAGCTGGTTATAGTTCAATGCTTGCAGGGCGCATCTCAGACTTAATGGAAGAAACATACAAAGTCTTGGAATGTAAGAATCATTGTGCAACAGCTTGTCACGATTGTTTAAAACACTATTGGAATCAGAGAGTGCAAAATTTACTTGATAGACATTTGGCCAAACAGTTGCTTGATTGGAGTAAAAACAAAAAAATGGCAGATCAAATTTCTTATGATAGGCAGGTGGCACTTATCAAAGGAATAAAAGAAATGGCAAGTTTAGAAGAGGCGGGTTTTGATATTGTTTTTGAAAGTAATAAAATCTATGGCGTAAAGGGAGGCAGAAAAACGGAAATATGTGTACATCCTGCAATGTGGAATACTGATGATAGGATGATACCTAATGGCGCAATTCCGATTTCTGATAAAATAATCGTGAATTCTATGCCATATGCATACTCTGTAATTAGAAATAGCCTATGATGATTGCTTTAGCATGTATTTAAGACAGTATAGTTTTGCGATTGGGTGCATGTGTATCAAGTGTGCAAAAACAATGAATACAAATGCTTAATAATTGAACAAGCGTTTGTATTCATTGTTTCTATCGGATTCGCTACTTGATGGAAAAACATTAAACAGATAATTTTTTAGAGATATGTTATGGTCTTGCGCCATCCACCTCACGCCGTGCCTTCACATCAGCAATCAATCCAAAGCGGTCTCTCACAATGGTAACATCCACTGTACCCTCCCAGTAGGAATAAAATGTGCCGCCCATTTCGTCATTGAAAACGCGGATCGGGTCTCCTTTGTAATACCGAATGCCGTCTTGGTCCATGGAAAGATCCCATGC
>VSOA01000121.1 GCA_009774585.1 Lachnospiraceae bacterium | reverse complement strand
GTAATCTCTGACACTATGTTATGGAAGAAAGAAAAACTCCCACAAAAAAGCGGGGGTTTTTCAGTGTCCTCGATTTTTAAGGCGTTTCAGATACGAATAACCACCGAGGTTTTATATTCCCCACACGCGAAAACAGCTTCTAAACGTCCACAGGCGCGTTTTACGCCCCTTTTCCTGCCCCGTTTTCCGCCGCACTAACAAGGGTTTGCGTCAATAACTCAAAAAAGCACTTGACAAAACGCCTCATGGGCTAGGTTTGATGTTGCAAGAAAGAACTTGACACTAATTCACCGTCAATTCATTATAACTTGACATAAGAGGGGTATGGGCGTCTCATTACTTATATGAAGCTTTTGGAGAAGATTAAATAGGAAATGAAAAAAGTTTTAGTGTAATGAATATTTCATTGATTAATAGGATGTGGCAGACAAGGAAAGAATGATCGAAATTCTACCACCAATAGCGGCAGAATTGAGAAAGGAAACATACGGAAAACATCGTTTTAACACAAATGTTTACGGTTAGAGGGAAGTATTTTAATTTGAGAAACTTATTATACATCATTCGGGAAATAAAAGTTCCGTCCCCGAATCTTCAACTGGCTTCCAAGCCTGACCGAAATTCACGTCCTTAAAGAGCGCGGCAAGTCCGCTGATCTGTTTGAGACGCAGGATTTCATCTTTGTCCATGCCAAGATGCTTGGAAATCCATGCGTCGCTCCGCCCGAGTTCATGAAGTTCTTTGACAATATTGCTCATCAGGTCCACATCATGGGAACCACGCGCGCGGTTATGTCTGATGGTGCTTGCCATCCGGTTTGCCAATGGTTTATCGATGACTGTGACGGGCAGCATTCCATGTTCACGCTCATAAATATCGGAATAGTCTTTCATGACGCGCCAGCGGTGAAAACCGTCCACAATCGCGTAGATATCCTGCTTTTCGGAATAGTAGCATACGATGGGCATTGTGTAGCCGTCTTCTTTGATGCTGTCATACAATAATTTCATTTCTGGCGGGGCAACATGGTTCGGATTATATGTATTGGGGACAACCTTTTCAAAAGGCACTGAAATTACATTGTATACCGGACTTTTAAACGTATTATTTGGCATTGATCAATTCTCCGTATTTTCGTTTGATTTTGTCAATTCTCAGTTGTTCCTGCTTTGTCGGAGCAAATCCCATAAAGCGGCATGTATGGTCGTTTTTTAAGATACAGTAACACATCCTTTTCCAGCTTGGAATATCCTTGGTAGATTTAATGTCGTCAGTATCATCGGGAATGGGACCGATAAAGACGATTCTTGAATTTTTCATCAAAGTATAGTTGGATACGCCATTCCGGCGGATATTATAGCCATGCTCAAGCAGCTCCTGTATTGTGCTCTCTTCTAAGCCGCCGCCGGTCTTATGCCAGAATTCGATGGAGGTATTGAATTTCTTGACATAATTGTTGCGGAGTCTGGCGGGAAGGGTATCGAGCAGAAATTTCGTATAGGACTCCCAAGTATGTCCTTCGGGCAGTGTGACGTTGCGGTAGCCCATAGCTTTCGTCCTTCCATAGATGCAGCCGAAGTTAGCGCCGCGGACGCGTCCTACAAGTTTTGTCCAGATTTCGGGGTCGATTACCCGGTACAGATTCAGAGAGTCCTTGGAATAATCATTAAAGGGAGACGCTACACGCATCTGATTGATCTTTAAGCCTGCTTTATAGTACAAGTCATACAAAGCGTTATACTCGTAATGGAACCGATAGTTGGCAACCCATATATCCTGATTGGACCAGTCGTAGAGCGGCGAAGCGCACCAGACGTCTTTGAACTGTCTGGAAATCCAGCACTCTCCGTTATACCCGTACTTCTTATTTACGATTCCGCTGTATCTTTGCAGAGATTCGTCCGCACGAAGACCGAGCAGGCATACTGTTTTCTGCTGACCGTGTGATTCTTTATAAAACCGGGAAAACTGTTTGGCGAGGTCTTCCTGATGCATGCGGTAATGATAGTGATGAAACGGGTTGTCAATCGTGATAACATACGGATAATCCGGTCTCTTACGGACCCATAATTCTTCTTTTTTGTCGTCCCACGGATACCAGTACATCTCATAACTGCTGAGCGCCGTGCGTGTCGCCATCGGCAGGCAGACCCAGTACAAGTCGCATTCGTCTTCCAGCGATTTGAAAGTTTTTGTCACATATTCCGTGGTCATGCTGTACTGTGCTTCAAAATCTTGGTGAAACACACCGATTCTTCGGTCAGGGTAGTATCTGCGCTTAAAGTCCAGCAGCAGATTTAACAAAACGCCGCTGTCCTTTCCGCCGCTGAATGACACATAGATATTTGCAAATTCATGAAACAGATAGTGAAAACGTTCCTGTACGGCTTCGTAAACGCTCCTGTTTTCATATCCTTTTGTCATCATAAGTCATTCCTCCCGGCTGCGTGTACAGCGTCCAAGCAATAGAAAAAACAAGCATTGTTATTGTATCACATAATTTCCATAATTTACCAATTTGTGACAAAAATTAATGTTTTTTTTAGAAGACGGGAGTGGGCGGAAAAAGATTTTGCGAATGTGGGAAGCATAGTATATAATAAAATCAAATTGTTGTATGCTATTGGAAAAGCGTTTTTATATCGGGGAAACAGCGGTTTAGAAGAAACCGTAATTAAAAGGTTAAAGGAGATATTAGGATGAGACATGCAAGTCAGATATCTGAAATGATCAATGCGTTTTCGCCGGAACCGTTACAGGGTGAACAGATGGAGGAGTTCTATTGTAATGATACAATGGAATATCGCATGAGCGATAAATATAGTTCTCCGATTGAGGATATATTTGAAATGTGTCAGGAAAAGGGAGGGCAGAATGCATTTTTGCTGCTCGGTCATAAGGGATGTGGGAAGAGTACGGAATTAAATAGCCTTTCTTCCAAACTTACTGCACAAGGCTATGAAGTAAAAACGATTATCTGCAGTACGGATTTGGATATGTTCAATCTTGTTTACACAGATCTCTTTATTCTGATGGGCGAAGCGCTGCTTGGAATAGCCAAAGAATGTAAATGCACAATTAGTAAGGATATTCTGGATGCTATTATGCATTTCTGGGATGAAGGCACGGAGACATCTGTTGTTAAGAAAGAGGAAACGGCAAATATCGAGGGAGGAATGTCGGCTGAAACGCCGGGACTCTTCAATGTCCTAAAGATATTTGCGAAGATTAAAGCGGACTTAAAATATAATGAGGAAGTAAGAAAAGAGTACCGCAGTAAAATCAGTATCCGTTCCAGCGAATGGATGACGCTGCTTAAGAACATTGCAGAAGAAATCATGGGTAAAACAGAGGGAAAAGCTCCGATTATTATTTTTGAAGACTTAGATAAATTGAATCCGGACGATGCATGGAAAGTGTTCTATAACTATGCGGCGGTTTTATCCGGCATGTCTTTTCCGGTAATCTATACATTTCCTATCGGACTTTCTTACGATACCAGATTTGCGGCAATGGAGGGTTACTTTGTAACCAAAACGCTGCCCATGATCAAGATTGAGACGATAGAGGGCGAGCCGTTTACCGATGGTATCAATGTCATTCGTGAGATTGTAGAGAAAAGAGCGGATTTACATTTGTTTGAAGAAGGAGTCTTGGACAGTCTGATTTGCTATTCCGGCGGTTCTTTGCGGGATTTGTTCCACACTATTATTGCGGCGGCAAAAAGGGCGGACCGCCGAAACAGCGGTAGTATCTCTATGGAAGATGCCGAGCGGGCGCTGGAGGAAGTGAAGACTTCTCTGACAAGACGAATTGAACAGAAGGATTATGATTTTCTGACTCATATCTATCAAGGGAATAAAGAACTGATTGAGGATAAAGAGATGTTGTTGAAAATGCTGCAGGCGTCAGTGGTTCTGGAATATAACGGAAAACGGTGGCACAATCTTCATCCGCTTGTTGCGCGCTTCTTCAAGGAACAGGAGTTGATTTAGGATGTCGGAGAGGAATCAGGATGGCTATCAAACCTTGGGGTGGATTATCAATCAGTCTGAAAACGGATTGTTTCTGGTGATTGCTGAGGAGCCGATACAGCAGGAGATTGTAGAAGTCTATCGAGGCGGAATGATAGGGGTATATGATTATCGTCGAAATCCCGGAGAATTCTCCTTTGCCGACTTGAAAGCTTGGATTGATGCGCAGGAGAATGTCAGAACTTTTTTTATCGTCAATTTTCAGTTTGCGATACCGGGGCAGCAGGATATTGACCGTTTGAACTTCAGCAGGGATATGTTGACGGGACTGGGTAGAAATCTGGTCTTTTTCACGACGCCATATGGTGATGACAGGCTTGCGAGGGGTGCATATGATTTCTATTCTTTTCTGAAAATCAGAATTACTTTTCATGATTATATGGCGGATGGGAAGAAGGGCGATGTAATACTGTCGTTAGATACGGAGGCGAAAAAGCAGGAAGCCGGTCAACAGGAAACCGATCAGCAGGAAGCTGTTCAGGCGGAAGCGGATGGGCAAAGAGAAGCGCTAAAGGAAGAACAAAAAGAAGATACAAGACATAGACTGCAGGAAGCCTATTCTTTGAGGAAGCAGGCGGAGGAATACAGTGACGAGACGGATTATCGGGAAAGCTTGGGATTACTGTTAAAAGCCAGAACTATATACGAAGAAGTATTGGGAGCAGAACATTTGGAGACGGCTTCCGTGTATTATGATCTGGCGATTGTGTACTGGAAATTATATGCATGGCAGCAGGCGGAAGCGTTGTGCGGCAGGGCGATGGAAATACGCAGGAAGATACTGGGAGAAAATCATCCGGATATTGCTGCTTGTTACAATGCTCTGTCGCAAATATATAAAGGACAAGGGAAATATAGGGAAGCGGAAGAACTGTGTCAAAGAGCCATTGCGATGTGTGAGGATAGGCTTGGCGAGGAACATCCGATGACGACAGAGTATCGGAATAATTTAGCCGTCATATACGGAGAACAAGGTAAGTATGCGGCAGCAGAGAAAATTGAAGAGCAGGTGCTTAACATTGTTATAAAAGTATTGGGAGAAAAGCATACAAATACAGCAGCCAGCTATGGCAACTTGGCATATGCTTATTTGGAGCAGGGAAAATATGAGGATGCAGAAAAACTGCTCAAGAAAGCGCTCGCTATTCGTGAAGAGATATTGGAAGAAAATCATCCGGATATAGCGGAGACTTATAATATTCTGGCGGCATTATATGAAGAGCAGCAGAGATATACCGAAGCAGAGGAGTTGTATCGTAGATCGATAGCGATATACAACAAAGCACCTGCGAAGAACGACACGGGAATAGCGAACGCTTACAACAATTTAGCGGGTTTGTATGGAAAAGAAGGGAAATATACAGAAGCGGAAGAACTGTATAAGAAGGCTGTGCTTGTATATGAGAATTTGTTAGGAGAGAAACACCCGTATACGGCGACCGCTTATAGTAATCTGGCGTATTTGCATGAAAATCGGGGCGAGTACGGAAAGGCGGAGGAATTGTATAGGAAAGCATGTCTAATTGTGAGAGAAATGCTGGGTGAGAATCATCCTCGTGCAGTGGATATATACTATAACTTAGCTATTCTATACGATCGCCAGAACGAATATGAGAAAGCCAAGGGATTATACAGGCAAGCCTTACCGATAGCCGAGAAGGTGCTAGGTACAAACCATAACCTTACGTGTGCCATTCGCAATAGACTGGAGAAACTGTGCGATAGCAGGGAAAATGGTTTATAGTTGTCAGGCGTGGTACGATGAAGGGAAGAGAGCGCAGAGGAGAATTTCTCAGTCAAAGTACGCCGCACCCTCCGCAAACGCCTCCTCTGTAATCTCATTCGGTGCGAACGCAGCTTCGTTCAATATGCGTATGAGACGCGCAAGCTTCTCAGGATCCTGCGTTATGATATTATTTTCGGCAAGCCACTCGACCTGCTCCTCGAAGTTTTTCATGGATGTCGGATTATCCTGCGTCTGTGTTCCGGTTGCGCGCTTGACTGTATTGGTCAATCCAACCTGCGTATGCCGCTTTCCGGAGCCAGCATGCATTTTCTGCCTGCGCTGTCTGCGGTATGTCTTATGAATCGCCTTACGAACCGCTTTCCGGTACAATATCAATAGTTTCTCATTGCGGCCGGCATGTTTGTAGTGATAAAATGCAATGATTTTTCGGACTGTAATCCATATGGGGACGATCAAGAACAGCATGACGAGCGCAAATGCAATGCTGGGTGCAGACGACTGTATAGCGTACATGATGGCGTTTCCGGGATTACCGTCTGTGTCCGGCGCATCGACATCGGCTGACGCAACGTTTTCTTCGGTCTGAAACAGTCTGGCGAACAAATCCCATATACCGCTTCGCTCTTCTTCTTCACTTGTTCTGTAAGGCGTAACTTCTACAGGATACCACCCCAGATTCTCATCATATATTTCCACCCAGGCATGAGCGCTCCCATCCGTGACGTCATAGGATATGACGGAGTTTTGCGGAAGCAGGGAGGTGCCTTCGTAATAATCTGCGACATTCGCCTCTGTCTGTTCGGCGTCTGCGGCAACTTCGACGGCGTCTACGGCGTATCCTTCTGCATAACGCGCCGGAATACCCATATAGCGCAGGATTAATACCGCAGAACTGGCATAGTGGGCGCAGTAGCCCTTGCGTTTCTCTTCAAGAAAATAGTTGACGAAATCTTTTCTTCGCGGTGTGGCGCCGGGGCTTAAGGTATAGGGGAACTCTTTCTGGAAATAGCCGCGAAGTTTTATGACAATCTCCTCCGGTGAACCGGAAAGATCTGCTTTGGCACAGAAAGAAGCGACTGCTTCAAGGTTTTCTTCCGGCACATCAAGCCACAGCCCGCTGACAAGAGGTTCGGCTCTGCCAACCGGGATTTCCGTTAAAAGGGGAAAGAAAGTGTATTCGGTGCTGCTTCCGGGACGTATCATGGTGCCGCTTGCTTTAGAATAATAGGGCAGATAGACGCCGATCATGGCAGCGAGGTTTGTGATGTCCATTCTTCCCATGGCATATTCGTCCGCACCGGATAGAAAAGCTTCTTCAAGACGGTCTGCCGTATCATGTTTCCAGCTTTCTACATAAGCGGTCTGGTCGTCTATGCTCCAGCGGTTTTCATATGGAAGATATTCGGCGCCGGTAAAGGATTTCAGATAAATCCTGTCATATGTATAGGGGACAAACGTAAGATTCAGGTCAGGTTCATAGTCCAGACGGACAGAGCTTACGCCGCCCAGACGTCCGCTTTCGAGCCCTCCGGTAGAAGGATAGAAGTTGATCAGTCCCATCACGCCGAGGAGATAGAAGTTTTCCATTGTGTCCATTGTTTTAAGTTTTACGGAGCTTTGCTTTTGGGATTGCAGATAAGTGTCTTTCGGAATAAAAAGCCCTGCGAGAGTCACAACAATCGTGCACAGTATCGTGACTGCAAGCAGCGCGGTCATGGCGGCGCTGCCGGAGAAATTACCCAAAAGAATGTGTTTCCCTGCGGCTTTATACAGCGTCTTGGAATTGGGTTGATGGCATGTATACCGGTTCCGACGATGTATATATACGGTGATAAATCCAATGGTCAGAAGGATGATATATAAGGCGGCAGGTTCATGTTCCAGATAAACCGGCACGAGCAGAAAGAGCACGGAAGGAACGGAAACGGCGAGATATTTGGATTTACGGGAAATCAATCCGTTGGCAATCGTACAGCCGATTAAGGCAAAATAACACATGGCGACAGAGATGGCAAAGGAATGGTTTTCAACCTGCTCCGCATAATTTACCTGCGCTTCGGACCCAAAGAAGAGGGAGGCGGAAGCAGAGATGTCGTTTAAGATTCCGTAGAAGCCGCTGCTGATGTAAGTGCGCAGAGAAAGTCCGGTATACATGGCAAGGAATAGGATCAAAATATAGCCGATGTTTTCCCACCAGACAGAAAGGTACAGAGAGGCACAGTAGAACGCGGCTAAGAAAGCAGACAGGAAAAAGGCCCATTTAGCATAGGAAATCTGAAAAGCGGACAGCATCCCGCCGAGGCTGCCGACAACGATGGCAAACAAAAATACGGCGCGCACGAGCAGATTGCTCAACGCCCCTTTGTACTGCCTATGCAAGCCGCCTGTCAGAAGGATGCCTTCCGACAGCACAATATCCGTATGTTTCTTGTTCTTCTTTAGGTTTTTATCCATTGATCCAAATCTCCAACCGTACGGTGTCTTTCTTCTGCGTGATGCACAGATAACTTTCAAGCAGAGGATAGCAGTTTCGCATATACTGACGCAGAAGACTGCTGCTGCGGTATGACAGCATGGTTTGATAAATCTGACAATATGCCTCAACCAGTTCTTCGGGGCTGCCGACGGAATAGCCGTCGAAGGAGAAAAGATTCTGGTTCCAGACGAGCAGTCGTATGATCAGATGAGAGTTTAGCAGTTCCGTAATCTGATGCCAGCCTTCCGTCAGCAATTTTTCAGCGCCGTTTTTGTCAGAAGGAAGGTCGAGCAGCAGGACATGTTCGCTGCCGGAGAGGGAAATGCGATCTTTGACCATCAGTTCCCGGTTTCTTGCCGAAAGTTTCCAGTGAATGTTCTTCGGGCGGTCGCCAATGCGGTAGGTACGGATATCACTGACTTCACTATGGTCGTTTCCTTTACGGCTGCTCTCCGAAAACTCCGCTACGCCGGAAGGGGCTTCAGGGATGGCTGCCGGCACCGTATTTCCGGATTGCGGAAGGATGAACAGGCAGCTTTCCATGGCACAGTCCGAGCAGATGGAGAGGATGCCGAGAAGATCGCAGACATTGTATTTTCGGCAGGTGAAAACAATCCGCCCGAGTTCGGTCATGGTTACGGTCATCGGAAAACGGTTATCTCCTCGGGGAGGAATGGAGAGAATCAGCCGATGGTCATCGGACGTATCATAAAAGGAATTTCCGATGTTCAGATACCAGGTGCTTTTCAGCGCACAGAAATAACTGTCGTTATGTATAGAGACAATCACTTCGACAAGTTCTCCCGGAGAAGCGGTTTCTTTCTCAGTAATCATAAATCCCTCGACACTGGAAGCGAGCCTCCAAGCCGTGAAGAAGGAACAGGGAACAAGCGCAGTGAGGAAAATCCATGTCAAGAGGAAAGTATACCCCCGGAAGATGAGAAAAAGCAGTATATTGATAATATATACGAGCATAAAAGCAGCCAGATGCAGGACGGAAATATGCACTTTTTTGTCTCTGATTCTGATATTCATCATCATCTCCATGCAATCTACATATTAGGGCTTTTGACCATTTCAAACAGTTTGTTTATGGCGGCGTCAACGCTCATGCCTTCCGCGCGTGACCTTGCGCTTAGGTGTACGCGGTGGCAGAGGACATCACTCAGTACGCTCTGAACGTCCTTTGCCGTGACGAAATCCCGTCCATTCAACATTGCCATGGCGCGCGACATACGAAGAAGCGCGATGGCGGCACGAGGACTTGCGCCTTGTGAGAAGAACGGACTGTTTCTTGTTCTCTCCACGAGAGACACAATATATTCATAGAGGGTGTCATGGACGAAAATCGTTTCAGTCCGTCGCTGTAAATCTGTCAATTCCTCCAAAGTAAGAATCGGTTTGATATCGGTAAGCTGTTTCCACACCTCGCCTTTAAGTAGTGCGACGGCATCCTCATGTCCGGGATAGCCCATGGACAGGCATACGAGGAAGCGGTCGAGCTGGGATTCGGGAAGCAGTTGTGTACCGGCGGATCCGGTCGGATTTTCTGTTGCGATGACGATAAAAGGATCCGGAAGCTTGTAGGTCGTCCCCTCGACGCTTGCCTGCCGTTCTTCCATGACTTCCAAGAGAGCGGACTGGGTTTTCGGGGAGGTTCTGTTGATTTCATCCGCCAGAAGCAGGTTGGTAAAGACGGCGCCTTTCTGAAATTCAAACGTTCCTGTCTGACTGTGATACATGGAGAAGCCAAGCAGGTCGCTCGGAAGGACGTCGGGGGTAAACTGCACGCGCTTATAGTCTAACGAGAGCACCCGTGCAAAGGTGGTGGCGAGAGTCGTCTTTCCCACGCCCGGAATATCCTCCATCAAAATGTGTCCGCCGCCGATAATTGCGGCAAGCACTTTCTGCACGACATTTTCTTTTCCTTTGATGATTGTGTTAACTGCATCTTGTACTTCAAGTAATTTATTGTCCGGCATCGTCAATCTCTCCTTTACCTATTATTTTACCAACAAAAAAAACATATATCAAACTCTTTTGATTTTCTGATTGACACGTCTTTGTAC
>VSOA01000012.1 GCA_009774585.1 Lachnospiraceae bacterium | reverse complement strand
CCTTTTTACAATAGGATATACATATTTGAAAAAATTATTACAGAATGTAATTATTTAATTCCTATTTGTATTATAGTGATTTATGTAAAAAAAGCAATCTTATTTTCTTTTTGTTACAAGTTCAAATCGGTGTATTAGATAACGTTCCCGTAATGTGCCTTTCACAAGAAATGATTACGATGTATAATGAATGGGACATGAATTGGAATGGAGGATGTGACTCGGATTGGGGAATCTTGGAGAAATATGGATGATAGTACGGTCAGGAGGTACGCTATGATACTAAGTGTAAGCCGCAGAACGGATATTCCCAATTACTATGCGGACTGGTTTCTGAACAGAATAAAAGAGGGGTATCTGTATGTGCGTAATCCTATGAACGCGCATCAAGTCAGTAAGATTGCGTTGTCGCCCAAATTAGTTGACTGTATTGTATTCTGGACGAAAAACCCGGAGCCGATGCTTGACAGACTGGATGAATTAGCGGCGTATCCGTTCTATTTCCAATTTACGCTGACGGGGTATGGCAGCGATATCGAGCGGAGTGTTCCCCATAAAAAGAAACATATGATTCCGGTTTTTCAGGAATTATCACACAGAATCGGACAGGAAAGAGTGATCTGGCGGTACGACCCGATTCTGTTTACGCACAGATATACGCCGGCATACCATCTGAGAGCCTTCGGACACATAGCAGACGCTTTGCGTGGATTTACTTCAAGATGCGTCATCAGTTTTGTAGATGATTATGCCAAAAATGCAAAAAGCATGGCGGCACTGCGTCCATATATGCTGCCGGACAGTGAACTGACGGCATTTGCGGGGGAGATTGCGCGCATAGCAGAGGAAAATGGGATGAAGGTCGGAAGCTGTGCGGAGAAGATAGACCTGTCTGCATGCGGAATAGAGCATAACTGTTGTATTGACAAGAAATTGATCGAGCAGATTACGGGCTGCCGCATACAGGCGGACAAAGATAAAAACCAGCGCAAAGAGTGCGGCTGCATTGAGAGCATCGAGGTCGGAACATACGATACATGCCGGAACGGCTGTCTGTATTGCTATGCAAACAACAGTATGGAACGAGTGATAAGGATAAGCAGCTTGTACGACGCGGCATCTCCGATTCTGTGCGGGCAGATTACGGAAGAAGACAGGATTACGGAACGTAAGGTGAAATCTTCGAAGAAAGAAGAGAAGGAGAACGGCAATCATGAAAAAACCGGAGATGATTATATTTGACTATGGGCATACGCTGCTTTATGAGCCGGGCTTTGATGCGAAGCGCTGCGAGGAGGCGGCATATCCGTATATTGTGGAAAATTCGCAAAACCTTACTGTGGAACAGATTTACGAACATGTGCAGGGGATGTTCGGCCGGTTTAAGACGGCGAGGGACAGCGGCATCGAGCTTCATCAACGGCAATTTATGAAGCTTGTGTATGAATATCTGGGAATCAAGTTCAGTATTCCCTATGAGGAACTGGAAGAAATTGAGTGGAATGCCGCATCACAAGGCGCAGTCATGCCTTATGCGGAAGAAATGCTGGATTATCTGCATCAGAATGACATACGGACAGCGGTCATCAGCAATATTGGCTGGTCCGGCAATGCACTGACTAATAGAGTCAACAGATTGCTGCCGTGCAATAAGTTTGAGTTTGTGATGGCGTCCAGTGAGTACATCATTAGAAAGCCGGATAAGATGCTGTTTGAAATCGGGCTTAAGAAGGCGGGGCTGTCAGCCGGACAGGTCTGGTACTGCGGCGACAGCATTATGAACGACATCATTGGCGCGCATCATGCCGGAATCTATCCGGTTCTGTATGAGGCGGATACGCCGGGGGACATCAATCCGTACAAGCATCAAAATGAAGGTCTGACAGTCGATTTCGATTATCTGCATCTTCATGACTGGCGTGAAATGATAGCGGTTTTGAAAGAATTGTCCGTTTGATATGGCGGCGTCCTTTAAATAGGGACTGTCTATTTCACGACAGTCCCTGCTTAACGCTTGCGTGTTATCGGCAGTGCAGTCAAATGCACTACTTACAGGCAATATAGATATCCATACTCTCCCCATCGGTTTCAAAGCAGGGAATCACGTCCTTTTCCGTGTGCTCGAGACCGTTCACGCGCATATACTCCATTAGAGTTTTATAAGCGTTAGGAATGGTCACAAAAGGATTCTCAAAGGGGGTTTCGACGTGTATCGCGGCGTACTTGTGGTCGCTCTGTTCGTGTATTTCCCTGTCAGGAGGAACAACCCCGTCAGGCAGTATCCATGCCGCTTCATAGCCGTGCATATTGAAAACGTTAATCTGCTCCTGTGATACGTTTGGAAAATCCCAGCCAATGACACGAGGATTATCTACGCCGCATTTACGGGCAATAGAAAATACTCTGTCGATTGCGTCTCCCTCCGGTTCGGAACTTACAACGGCATGTTTGATATAACGGAAAGCGGGGACGGTCTCTACACGTAAATTTGTATATGATTCGCCGCAGACAACCATATCATCGCGGAATAAGTTGTCCAGCGAGCAGTTGAAAAGCTTGCAAAGTTCTATAGCCTTGTCCATTTCAGGCTGCGTTGCATCCAGTTCCCATTTTGATATGGTCTGACGGCTGAGATTCATTTTTTCAGCCAGTTCCTCTTGTGTCATATTTCCCCTCAGATGTCTTAAAAACTGTAAATTTTTACCGAAACTCATTCAAATATTCTCCTTTTCTTTTTTACGCCGCGCCGTATTATCAGTATAGTGTCTGGCATGACAGACTGCAACCAATCTGCATGCGCTATTTTTTTAAACTGCGCAACTTCAAAGTGCGAAGGGCGTTTTAGGTAAGGAAATCCTGTTAATGTAACCTGAAAGACTTGATTTTGAAGATAGGGATGAATATACTGGGTAAAAGAGTGTAAACGAGAAGAAGGAGTAGGATGTGCCAAAGACTTGATGAGACAGACGATGCAATGGAAGAAGAGTTGAAAGAAATTTATCTGGATAAACACCGGAAGAATATGGAGAGATGGTAGAGGAAACATACATGTATCAGTATATATTATTTGACTTGGATGGAACATTGACAGACCCGAAAATAGGTATTACAAGCTGTGTGCAGTATGCACTCCACAAGCTGGGCATTGAGGAGCCGGATTTGGATGAGCTGGAACCCTTTATCGGACCGCCGCTGACAGACAGCTTTCGGGAATTTTACGGGTTTGATGACGAAACAGTGCAGCAGGCGGTTATTTATTACAGAGAGCGGTTTTCTACGGTCGGTTTATTTGAAAATGACATTTATCCGGGAATAGCGCAGATGCTTGAACGGTTAAAACAGGCGGGACGACGGCTGGCGGTAGCTTCCAGTAAGCCGACCGTATTTGTAAAGCAGATTTTAGAGCACTTTGAGATCTTATCTTATTTTGACGTGGTTGTGGGAAGCGAGCTTGACGGGACGCGGGTTAAGAAAGAGGAAGTCGTGGAGGAAGCGCTGCGGCAGCTTCTGTGCGACGGAAACGGGCATGACATTGTTATGGTGGGCGATAGGAAGTTTGATGTCGAGGGCGCCAAGGCGTATGGCATTGATTCTATCGGCGTGGCGTACGGATATGCCGCTTGCGGGGAACTGGAAGAGGCAGGCGCCGATGTGATTGTGGAGACGGTGGAAGAACTGGAAAAGGCGCTTTGGTGATAGACGAGGGGAGAGTATGCAAATGAAAAGCATTCAGAAATCAATAGATTTCCTTATGGAAAATGCCGGTCCGGTCATCCAATATCGCCTTCGCAAGGAAATACTTAAAGATTTATCGGGGAGTGAGGAGGAGAAACTTCTTGGGCAGATATATGAATTGCCTTTGTTTAAACTTCTTACAACATATGTGAAACCGGATGGTTACATAGGAAGCGGATGAATATTTTCCCGATAACTATACGGTCGCAATGCTGGCATATACGCAATGCTGGCGTTCGGAAGAAAACAAAAAAATGCTTGCGGACGCCTTGAACCATATCAATACGATTATGAAACCGGATAATTGTATGCATGTCAAAATCAAAGGAAGATATATGGCGCCTTGCTTTGCGCTGGTTCGTCCAATCAGGGCATTTCATCCCGATATCATTGATACGATTACTTATCGGCGTCTGCTGACGGAGATTGCCATGACGGGCGTCTGTGAGAATGTCGGAGTGCTTCGTGAATCGGCAGCGAATGTGCAGGAAGCAATCGACGAGAACGGCGTCCTTCGATTAAATTTTAAGCAGCCGTATAACAAACGTTATTCGCCGGCAAACATTCAATATCCGACAGCATATGTAGACGTCAGGCTGGAAGCTGATTATAAGGACCCTAAGGCGCTGCTCTGCGACCTTACTTACTGGGCGGTAGAATTTCTCTATCTTGTAGAGAATGCTTGTTGATCGGCAGAATATATTTTAAAATTTTTGTAAGTAAGATGTTGACAATGTGATAAGACTGTAGTAGTCTGTAGATAACGAGCAGACTACTACAGTCTTATGCTTTTGCGAGAATGTTATAAGAGGCATCCATCTAAAGTTCTTCGGGGAAGCGACGGTGGGAGTTAGCCGATAAAGGATATGGAAAGGCAGGAATAAAGGATGGAACAGGAGACGACTAAGTTATTTGATTCGGAATTGAAAGTCATGGGGGTTCTCTGGAAGGAGGGAGACATTCCGGCGAAACATATAGCGGATTTGCTGACAGAAGAACTGGGCTGGAATAAAAATACAACATACACTCTGATCAAACGCTGTATCAAGAAAGGAGCCATCGAGCGATCGGAGCCGAATTTCATGTGTCATGCGTTGATTGCACAAGAAGCCGTGCAGGAGGCAGAGACGACCGAGCTGATCAACAAGGTCTATGACGGGTCTGTGGATAAGCTGTTTGCTTCGCTGCTCGGAAGAAAAAAGCTGTCGGCGGAGCAGATTGAGAAACTGAGACGGATTGTCGGAGAATTGGAATAAAAGGGAGAAGACGATGGGATTACTGCAAATGAGTTTACATGGGGCGGTTATGATATTGGTGGTTGCGGTGATACGGACCGTAGCGGTCAACCGGCTTCCGAAGCGGACATTTATCATGCTGTGGAGCGTTGTTTTGATCAGGCTGCTGATTCCTTTCGAGGTTCCTTCCGATTTCAGCGTTTATTCGCTGGTCGGGAGAGATGTAACGGATTTTATGGAGAGCGCGAGGCAATCCGAAGAAACAGCAACTGACAGTGATGTCATATTAGGAGAAAACTTTGGGGAAAAGAATGCAGCTAGTGAAGTGGAATCACTAGGTTCACCGCTGTATGAGGAAGAGGAGGCTCTGCTGACAGACATGTCAGTGGAGATGTCGGCAGGAGAAGTTTGGCTCATTATTTACGTTGCCGGCGTCATAGTGTGTGCGGTTTACTTTATTGCGTCTTATGTGAGATGCAGCGTTGAGTTTAGCATGTCATTACCGGTTTCTAATGATTATGTGGAGCAGTGGCTTAAGGAGCGGCGCATATCCGGAGGCGGGAACCGTATCTTGTCACGTATTGGACGTTTACGGCATCGAAGCCTTATGACAGTCAGCATAAGAGTCTCCGACCGGATTGATACACCGTTGACTTATAGAGTCATACATCCGGTCATCTTGCTGCCCAAAAAGACGGCATGGGAAGATACGGAACAGCTTAGATATGTGCTTTGGCATGAGTATACGCATATCTGTTATGGCGACAGCATATTGAAATTGTTTGCCGCCGCCGCACTCTGCGTACACTGGTTCAATCCTTGTGTATGGGCGATGTATTTCATGATGAACCGGGATATTGAGCTTGCATGTGACGAGAGCGTTGTGCACAGGTGCGGCATGGATGATAAAACGGCTTATGCGAATATGCTGATTGCTATGGAGGCAAAGAGAAGCGGACTTGTGCCGTTTGGCAATCATTTTAGTCGGAATGCGATAGAAGGGAGAGTGCGCGCGATTATGAAGATTAAGAAGATTTCATTTGGAGCGGTTATTTTTGCAGTGGGGATGGTGGCTGGTGTGACGATGGTGTTTGCCACTTCGGCAGTGAATAAGAAAGAATATGTACAGACAGAGCGGGAAGCAAATGAACTGACACAGGAAGAGTGGGAAATAAATGAATTGACGCAGGAAGAGAGGGACTTGTTAGAAGACCTTCAGTTTGACGGATATGAAGGCATGACTGTTTCGGAGTTTCAGGATAAAGCAAATACGCTGATTGATGCTTCATGGACAAACAGAGAGATGTTTGAGCGCCTTGTACAAGATGAGGCGTTGTACCGTGTGCGGGACCTTGATGATACTTCGTTTTTCTTATTTTATGTGCTGAGTCCGTTAGTTTCGGAAAGATGGCAGGAACGTGAATTTGGCGGCTATGTGTCTGTGGGACAACCGAATCTGCCGGAGAATGTTACGGCAGATATGGCAACGCTGGAATACGGTATCAGAGTGAAGATATTGGATGCCGATATATTGACGGTGGGTGAATATGAGGATGTCCGCATTGCGGCGGCAGACATGATTTCCAATATGCTGCCTGACTATTCTGTGGAAGCATTAGCCGATCAGGAACGGATGCAGAGAGAGATAGAGGAATATATGCGCGTCTTAGAGGAGAAACTAAGCACGGAAGCAGTCCGTGTAGATATCGACTGGTATTATCAGCCGTTTGATTCTTTACACACTGACGTAGATCCGGCGAATACAGAGGGAACATCTGCGGGTGCCGGATATCATCAGAGCCCGGAAGAATGGGAGAGAAGTCTGCAAGCAGAGGAACAGGCGCTGTATGCTGAAATTCAGGAAGAGATTCAGACAGAGTGGGAGTCGGTATTGAAACCATATCTGGCGTTCGGTCTTACCTATGAATATGATTTGGAGGCGGAGGATATTAAGATGTACTTTGCAGGTAAAGAAGTGCGAGGGATCATTGACGAATATCGAGGTACTTTTATTTCGGCACATACAGGAATCTCGACATATGCACAGGATGCCATAGAGGTGTACGCGGTCTATGACGGGCAGGGAAAACTGACCGAACTGCGGGCGGCGACGAAAGAGGAGCAGGAAGAATGGAATTTAAGGCGCAGGCAGTCAACGGAACAGTTGCAGGATATCAGCGAGGAAGTCAGGGAATATCTGCCCGGTACGAATGAGGATTATGACATGCTGCTTTCTTTGAAAACGACGAAGTATGATAAGATGTCTCTGGCAGACTTCGACAGTATGCTGCTTGATTGGGCGAATGAGCATTTTGACAGTTATTCCCGGATTGAATGCGACGGAATCTGGAATGACTTTCGGGTAGATTTGTCGCAGGAGGATAAAGAGTTTGTCAAATGTACGATTAGACTGTCCGGTCTGGAAAACGCAATGCTTGTAAGAAGTCTTCATCAGGGAAAGACAGAAGCTGAGGCGGATGATGTCAGCATCGAGGGCACTCTGACGAAAAATCCGGGAGAAGGAGCGCCGCAATATACGTGGTGTCAGATGGTTTATTCATTCAGCTATCATGTAAACGACAAGGAGAAGGTGACAGTCGGCGAAAGGGACCGTGCGGTCGGCGGCATGTCGGACGGTATAGAGAACTTCTGGGAACAGACGGACATTGATGAACTTCTTAAGATGAATAAAAGTGATATCATTAAGAAACTGAACGAGCTGGCGGCAAAGTACAGTACGAGAAATATCACGATTACGGTCGCGGAGGACCGGATTGGGTTTGAGTGTATGGACGAGAGGTCGTTGATGCAGGAAGAGTAATCTAAAAACTACTTTTCATGTTGCGCTGTGAAATGGTACGTTGTACAATAAAACATAGATAATTTACGAGAGGTTAGAGACAATCTGGAAAATGAAAAATCTGCAACTGAACAAGGCAGTAGTCAGGCAGCAAAGAATTTTATAAAATAAGTACATTATCTCCTTAACAATATGAAAGAAGCCCGTAAATGAGCGAAGCTCAAAATTGAGCAACGCTCATGATAGGAGCAACGCTCAATTTGTTAAGGAGATTTGATTTTTGAGATTCCGTCAAGGCGGAGACGACGCTGCTTTCCGTGGAATCGTTTACGTTTTCCGTGATTATGATGGAGAGAAGATGAACAGCAAACAGACTTTTTATAAAATATGGGACATTATGAAACCGTTCCTGATCTATTATATTCTTCATAACGTGGTATTTGTGCTTATTCTATCCTTGTGCCGGATGGCGGCGGAGAGGCTTGGGGAGGAGTATCTGACTTATCTGGGCGGACATGCGCAGACAGTGACCGGTCTGGTCAGCGGTCTGTCCATGATAATCAGCGTACTGCCGCTTATTCCGTGGCTTCGGAGCGAACTTGCGGCGCATCATGCGGACAGTGCGCGTGATGTGCGGCGAAGTAGTGTTCAGGGGGAGAAGAAGACCGAAGAGGAAAAGCGTAGGCGCGGATTTCACAACGCGGCAGCAGTCGGGCTTACGGTTGTTTTTGCCGCCTCAGCTTCCATGGGACTTAATATCCTGTTTGCACTGACCGGTTTGGTCGAAATGTCTGCGGAATATCAGGAGGTGGCGGACCGGCAGTACGGTGTTGTATTCGGTGTCGGAATCATTTTGTACGGGCTGATATCTCCGATTGCGGAAGAGATTGTCTTCAGAGGGATTATTTTTAACCGCATGAGACGTTATTATCCCCATATGGCGGCGGTCATTGTATCGGGCGTGCTGTTCGGTATCTATCACGGCAACCCGGTGCAGGGTTTGTACGGCGGATGTATGGGAATTCTGATGGCATATCTGTATGAGCGGCAGCACAGTTTTGCAGCTCCGTGTCTGTTTCATGCCACGGCGAACACGGTAGTGTATGCAGCAGCGCAGAGTGCCCGGCTGCAAGGGCAGGGTGCGTGGATTTGGCGGGAAGTTTATACGCCGTTCGGCTGCGTGATTTTGCTGAGCATTGCCGCAGCATGTGTGGTGATTACAGAGAGGACCGAAGAGGATAAACAGAATTAATAGATGTTTTGACAAGGATATTTTAATAATTTTATTAAGGCGCTTTTTCACTTATTGACAGAAAAGGCATAACATTTTATAATTTGTTGTGTATTTTGTACAGAAAAGATACTCTACATGGCAGAAAATTATGCATTATTTTAGAGAATATACTATTTTGTAACGGGGGAAGAAGTTATGAGTATTATTAATGTTAATGTGGACAAATGCGTCGGATGCAATGCCTGTGTGCGTGCCTGTCCGGTAGGAGATGCAAATATTGCCCGTATGGATGAAGAGGGGCGCCTTAAGATTCTGATAGATGATGAGAAGTGCATTAAGTGCGGAGCGTGCATTAAGGCATGTTCGCATGATGCGAGGTCGTATGCCGACGACACGCAGAGGTTTTTGGATGATCTGCATAAGGGACAGGAGATTGCGTTGATTGCCGCGCCAGCTATCAAAGTAGCATTTGACGGAAACTGGCGGCATGCGCTGCAGTGGCTGTCCGATCATGGAATCAAAAAGATTTATGACGTAAGCTTCGGTGCGGATATCTGCACTTGGGCGCACCTGCGTTATCTGGAGAAGAATCCGGGGAAGAAACTGATATCACAGCCTTGCGCGGCAGTGGTGAATTATGTGCAGAGACATAAACCGGAGCTTTTTAGCAATCTCTCGCCGATACACAGTCCTATGCTCTGTCTGGCGGTTTATATGAAGAAAGTACTGGGATATAGAGGCAAAATAGCAGCGATTTCTCCATGTATTGCCAAAATAGAAGAGTTCCGGGAGACGGGACTTGTGGATTATAACGTGACGATGGAGCATTTGAGACAATATTTTGCAGATAACAATGTGAGACTGCCGGAAGTGAAAATATTCAGTGAATTTGAATTCGACGGTAGTCAGGGCTTGGAGGGTGCGATTTACCCGAAGCCCGGCGGTCTGATGAGTAATATTCTGACCCATGCGCCGAGTCTTAATGTCATTACATCGGAAGGCACCGAATCGTTGTATCATGATATGGAAATATACGAAAAATTAAAAGAAGCGGATAAGCCGGATTTATTTGATGTGCTCAATTGTGGTGACGGCTGTAACGGCGGTCCGGCGACGGGGGTTAATTATCAGCGTTTTGCCATGAATAATATCATGCATGACGTAGAACAGCATGCGAAGAAGGTTCGTAAGTCGAAGACGACCAAGAAGGGCGTGGATGAGCAGTTTGCTGAGTTTGACAGGACACTGAACCTGAATGATTATATTCGTACATATAAGCGCTTTGATATCCATAAGACAAATGTCACAGAAAGGGAAATCGAGAATGCATTTGCGATGCTTGGTAAGCATACAACGGATGAGAAAACATTTGACTGTCATTCCTGCGGTTATCAGTCTTGCCGCGACATGGCGATTGCGGTGGCGCGTGGGCTGAATACGCCGGTGAACTGTCATGAGTTTATGATGCAGTCAATCAAGGAAGAGCGTCAGAAGGTAAATGAGGTCAACGAGAAGGTTCTGGCAATGAACGACGAGTTAATGCGCGTGTTCGGAAATCTGTCCGAGAATATTGAAGCGGTCAAAGAGGAAGCCGAACAGATACAAGCAGCGAGCGGTAAGAGTTCACGAGAAATGACAGATGTGTCAACTCGTATGGAAGAACTGAATCAGATGAATCAGGAAATCACGCAGGCAATGGAGGCAATTAATAAGAGTGTTTCCAAATATAATGAAATGACACAGAATGTCGAGAAGATTGCAGGTAAGATTAATCTGTTGTCGTTGAATGCGGCAATCGAGGCGGCAAGAGCCGGAGAGGCAGGACGGGGCTTTGCGGTTGTTGCATCCAATATACGGGAACTTTCCGATAATTCCAAGGCGTCTGTCGGCAATGCAAGAGAGAGCGACGGGGAAGTTAAAAATGCGATTGAGAACGTCAATCAGATTATACATAACTTCGATGATACCGTGCAAAACCTGATTACCGCGACAGGAGGAGCGATCGAGGGCGTGAAATCGACTTCCGATAACAGCAGCAGCATCAAGAATTCAATGGAAGAACTGGCACAGCTTGCCAAAGATGTGGAAGTAATGATTGTGGAGACGAATCAAATATTGCAATAAGACGTCGGAAACAGAAAATGCTGCTAAAGGAGTGAGGTAAGATGCAGGTTACGGTATTGATGGAAGACACTTGCGGGAATCCGGAATGTAAATATGAACATGGACTGAGCCTCTACATAGAGACGGAAGGCTATAGGATTCTTGCGGATGCAGGGGCAAGCGAACAGTCACTTGATAATGCCCGGATATTAGGTATTGATTTGTCTAAAGTAGATTTTGCCGTACTCAGCCACGGACATTATGATCATTCGGGCGGACTGCCTGCTTTTCGCCGGGTGAATCAAGATGCGGTAATTTATATGCAGCGGTCGGCTCTTGACGATTACTATCATGGAGAGCGGTATATCGGCATCGATAAGCAGATTGGCCGGCTTCCGATGATAGAACTTCTGTCGGGGAATAGGAAGATTAATAATGATATTTCGATTTTTACAGGCATGACCGGCCAAAAGTTTTGCCCGGGAAGTAATCACGGATTGAGCAGGCGTGTGGATGGGAAGGACGAGCAGGATGAATTTGCACATGAGCAGTGTCTTGTCATACACGGGGATAAGAAACTGCTTGTTTCAGGCTGCGCACATAACGGAATCCTTAATATTCTGGATAGATACGAGGAACTTTACGGCGGCGTTCCGGATGTGGTCATTAGTGGTTTTCATATGATGCAAAGGAGCGGATACACGGCGGAGGAACAAGAAGTTATCTTAAAGACCGCTGAAGAACTTGACAAAAGCGGCGCAATATTCTATACCGGGCATTGCACGGGGCAGCAGGCGATCGACCTGATGAGACCGATTATGGGAGAGAAACTGGTGCAGATTCACTGTGGAATGAAGATTAATCTGTAGATGATAAGAGCGTCAGAGTAGTAAGGACGGCAAGCTAAAAGGGTATAGATGAAAAGTAAAAGAACAGAAAAGAGGGAATAGGAGAGAACAGTGAAAAAGATAGTAAAAGGAATCGGTATTTTCTTGGCGGTAATTGTTGTGGCGCTTATGGCGTATGCGGGGTATCTGCTCCTTGGATTTCATCGGCTGCCAGACAATCTGGCGCTTGAAATAGGAAAGAGCGGAGAGCCGGACAGTTTCAATCAAGGATTTGAAGTGGAGGCGGACACGACATACAAGATTGTCACATACAATATCGGATTCGGTGCATATCTGCCGGAATTCAGTTTCTTTATGGACGGTGGGAAATCGTCATGGGCAAAAGATGAGGAGAGCGTACTGGCCACAGTATCTGCATCGGGTGAAGCGGTAAGTGCGATAGAACCGGACTTTATCTTTCTGCAGGAAGTTGACAGGGACGGTACGAGAAGTTATCATGTGGATGAACTGGAAGTGCTGAATCGGTTTATTGAAGGATACGAATATCATTTTGCGCAGAATTATGATTCGCCGTATTTGTTCTTCCCGCCGTGGGAACCCCATGGAACGAATGTAGCGGGACTGGTAACTTACTCCAAAGGACAGATGAAAGAAGCGGTTCGAAGGAGCCTGCCTATTTCGGAGTCGATTACCAAGTTTATGGATTTGGACAGATGCTATTCGATTTCGAGGATTCCAACAGCGGATGAATCTTTTCTGTGTCTGTATAATGTTCATTTGGCCGCTTACGGGAGCAGCGCCGAAGTCAGGGAAGGACAGCTTGCTATGCTCTATGCTGATATGACGGCGGATTATGAGAAAGGAAATTATGTGATCTGCGGCGGTGACTTCAACCATAACGTGAAGAGCCGGTTGCCTGAGAATGCTCCTGAGTGGGCGCATACATTCCCGAGGGAAACGCTTCCGGACGGGTTTGATATGGCGATCAATTATGCATTAAGTGAGGAGGACGTTGCACACGATTCCTGCAGAAGTGCGGAGGAGCCATATCAGGAAGGACGCACTTTCACAATTACGCTTGACGGATTTATTGTGTCGGACAACGTGAATGTCACATCTTATGAGCATTATGACTGGGGATACGGCTATTCTGACCATGACCCGGTGGTGATGGAGTTTGAACTTGTCAGACAAGAATAAGAGAATATAAAAGTCTGACAAAATGATCTAAATAACGAAATTTTCGAATTATCTGACAATTTAACAAAAAGTCTATGTTTACAAGCCGAAAAAACTGGTGTATATTAAACATACAGGTCGCAAAGGAGCGCAATGTGTTTTCTTTGCGACCTTTTTTGCGTGCACAAGCATGAGCAACGCGAACGAGTAAGGCTCAGCCTTACGAATCAGTTTATGAAAAGATATCAAGGGATATATTTGAAAGAGGAGAGAAAACTATGTTTGATGTGAAAACAACAGTTCCGGAATCGCCGCTTTACCGTATGGAGTTTGAGCATGACAACTGCGGTATAGGTGCATGCGTGAACATCAAAGGAATGAAGAGCCGCGTGATTGTCGAGAATGCTTTAAAGATTGTGGAAAACTTAGAGCACAGAGCCGGTAAAGACGCGGAGGGCAAAACAGGCGACGGTGTCGGTATCCTGACACAGATGCCGCACAAGTTCATGCTCAAAGTGACGAAAGAACTTGGTTTTGATATCGGCGGAGAAAGAGAATACGGTGTGGGTACGTTCTTTTTCCCGCAGGATGAACTGCAGCGCAATCAGGCGAAGAAGATGTTTGAGATCATTGCTGAGAAGGAAGGGTTGAAGTTCTTAGGATGGCGTATGGTGCCGACAGTTCCTTCCGTGTTAGGTCACAAGGCAGTGGAATGTATGCCGTGTATTATGCAGGCATTTATCAAGAAGCCGGCAAATGTGGCGAGAGGGCTTGACTTCGACAGAAAGCTGTACATATTGCGCAGAACGTTTGAGCAGTCCACGGATGTGACTTATGTGGTCAGTTTATCCAGCAGAACGATTGTCTATAAAGGGATGTTTTTAGTCGGGCAGCTTCGGACGTTCTTCTCTGATTTGCAGGATAAAGATTATGAATCTGCAATCGCTATGGTACATTCGAGGTTTTCCACCAACACGAATCCGAGCTGGGAGCGTGCCCATCCGAACAGATTTATCGTGCATAACGGTGAGATTAACACGATTCGCGGCAATGCGGATAAAATGCAGGCGCGTGAAGAAAATATGGAGTCTGAGCATTTGCAAGGGCAGATGCACAAAATCCTGCCGGCAATCAATGCGTCCGGTTCCGATTCCGCCATGCTTGACAATACATTGGAGTTTCTCGTGATGAGTGGTATGCCGCTGCCGCTCGCGGTGATGATTACGATTCCGGAGCCGTGGGAGAACAATAAGACCATGAGCCAGAAGAAAAAGGACTTCTATCAGTATTACGCGACGATGATGGAGCCTTGGGATGGTCCGGCATCCATTCTTTTCTCCGACGGAGACATTATGGGTGCAGTTCTTGACCGGAACGGTCTACGTCCGTCCCGTTATATGATTACGGATGATGATACGTTAATCCTATCTTCAGAGGTGGGTGTGCTTGATATTGACCCTGCTAAAATCATGGTCAAAGAAAGACTGCATCCCGGTAAGATGCTGCTTGTCGATACTTTACAAGGCAGGGTGATCGATGATGATGAACTGAAAGAGAGATTTGCGTCCGCCCGTCCCTACGGCGAGTGGCTGGATAATAAACTGGTGGCGCTTAAGGAGCTTAAGATTCCGAATCAGCGTGTACCGGAATACACATATGAAGAAAGACAGCGTATGCAGAAGGCTTTCGGCTACACGTATGAGGAACTTAAGATGAGTATCCTGCCGATGGCACGAAATGGGGCGGAAGCGATAGCCGCGATGGGTGTAGATACGCCGATTCCTGTATTGTCCAAGGCACACCATCCGCTGTTCCATTACTTTAAACAGCTTTTTGCACAGGTGACGAATCCGCCGATTGACGCCATCCGCGAGGAAGTAGTGACTTCGACCACGGTCTATCTGGGAAGAGACGGCAACTTGTTAGAGGAAGTACCGGAAAACTGCAATATGTTAAAAGTCCATAATCCGATTCTGACGAATACAGACTTGCTCAAGATTAAGAATATGAAATCGGAGGGATTTAAGGTAGAGGTTGTACCGATTACTTACTATAAGAATACGAGTCTGGAAAAAGCGATCGACAGACTGTTCGTGGAAGTAGACAGGGCGTTCCGTGACGGTGTCAATATTCTGATTCTGTCGGATCGCGGTGTAGATGAGAACAGAGTGGCGATTCCGTCCCTGTTAGCCGTATCCGCCCTGCAGCAGCATCTGGTAAGCACGAAGAAGAGAACGAGCGTGGACATAATCTTAGAGTCAGCGGAACCCCGCGAGGTGCATCATTTTGCGACGCTGCTCGGTTTCGGCGCCTCTGCAGTCAACCCTTATCTGGCGCAGGAGAGTATCAGGGAACTGATTGACAATCATATGTTAGACAAAGATTACTATGCGGCGGTGAACGATTACAACGATGCGGTTCTGCACGGAATCGTGAAGATTGCCTCCAAGATGGGAATTTCCACGATTCAATCCTATCAGGGTTCCAAGATTTTCGAGGCAATCGGCATCGACAAAGAAGTGATCAATAAGTATTTCACCAACACGGTATGCCGTGTTGGCGGCATCACCTTGAAAGATATCGAGAAAGAAGCCGATACGCTTCACTCCATGGCTTTTGACCCACTTGGTCTATCAACGGACTTAACGCTGGATAATCCCGGACATCATCAGATGCGAAGCGGTGCAGATGAACACCTGTATAATCCGGAGACGATTCATTTACTACAGGAGTCAACGAGGCGCGGAGACTATGAGATATTTAAGCAGTATACCGCAGCGGTCAACAATGAAGAGAGCATTAAGAATTTAAGAGGTCTGATGGACTTTAATTATGCGGCGAAACCCGTGCCGATTGAGGAAGTAGAGGCAGTTGACGCAATTGTCACAAGATTTAAGACGGGTGCAATGTCTTACGGCTCTATCTCGAAAGAGGCGCATGAGACTATGGCGATCGCCATGAACAGACTGCATGGCAAATCTAACTCCGGTGAGGGCGGCGAGGACGATGACAGATTGACAGTGGGAAGCGACGGGTTAAACAGATGCTCCGCAATCAAACAAGTGGCATCCGGCAGATTCGGCGTGACCAGCAAATACTTAAACAGCGCGCAGGAAATTCAGATTAAGATGGCGCAGGGCGCAAAACCCGGTGAGGGCGGACATCTGCCCGGCGGCAAGGTATATCCGTGGATTGCCAAGACGAGGCATTCGACGCCCGGCGTGGGACTGATTTCTCCGCCGCCGCATCACGACATCTATTCTATCGAAGATTTGGCGCAGCTTATTTACGATTTAAAGAACGCTAACACGAGAGCACGCATCTCAGTGAAGCTGGTTTCGGAGGCAGGCGTCGGTACGGTGGCAGCCGGCGTTGCCAAGGCAGGCGCACAGGTCATTCTCGTGTCCGGTTATGACGGCGGCACGGGTGCGGCGCCCAGAAACTCCATCCACAATGCGGGGCTTCCGTGGGAACTTGGACTTGCCGAAACACATCAGACGCTCATCCAGAACGGACTGCGCAATAAAGTGCGCATTGAGACGGACGGTAAACTGATGAGCGGTCGTGACGTGGCGATCGCAGCGATTCTCGGAGCGGAGGAGTTCGGTTTTGCGACGGCGCCGCTTGTAACCATGGGCTGCGTCATGATGCGGGTATGCAATCTTGATACCTGCCCTGTGGGTGTGGCGACGCAGAATCCGGAACTTCGTAAGCGTTTTACGGGTAAACCGGAATATGTGGAGAATTTCATGAGGTTTATTGCACAGGAACTGCGTGAATATATGGCGAAACTCGGTGTGCGCTCGGTGGATGAACTGGTGGGAAGAACCGACCTTCTAAGAGTAAAAGATAATCTGACAAAGCGCCAGAAACAGATAGATTTGAGCGTGATCTTAAGTAATCCTTATGAAGGTAGCAAGGAGAAATGTATTTTTGACCCCAAGCAGGTGTATGATTTCGGTTTAGAGAAGACGAAGGATGAGAAGATATTGCTGGGGCAGCTTGCAAAAGCGCTCGAGACAGGGCAGAAGAGAAGCCTTGAGGTGGATGTGACGAATACCGACCGTGCTTTCGGTACGATTTTCGGTTCCGAGATTACGAGAAGATTCGGCGATACGCTCGCCGAGGATACTTACCGCATTCTGTGTAACGGTTCCGGCGGACAGAGCTTCGGCGCTTTTATCCCCAAGGGGCTGACACTGGAGCTTGTGGGTGATTCCAACGACTATTTCGGTAAAGGGTTGTCCGGCGGCAAACTGATTGTGTATCCGCCGAAGGGCACACGATTCAAACAGGATGAAAATATCATTATCGGCAACGTGGCGCTTTACGGCGCGACGTCCGGTAAGGCATTCATTAACGGTGTGGCCGGAGAGAGATTCTGTGTGCGTAATTCCGGTGCGATTGCTGTAGTGGAGGGCGTGGGCGATCACGGCTGCGAGTATATGACCGGCGGACGCGTGGTGGTGCTCGGCGCTGTCGGCAAGAATTTTGCTGCGGGCATGAGCGGCGGCATCACTTATGTGCTTGATGAGAATAACGATCTGTATACCAAAACGAACAAGGAAATGGTTTCTTCTTATGAGATTACTTCCAAATATGATGTTCTTGAGTTAAAAGAGATGATCAAAGAGCATGTTGCTTATACGAATTCTGCCAAAGGCAAAGAGATTCTTGATAATTTCGGAACGTATCTTCCGAAGTTCAAGAAGATTATTCCGCACGATTACGAGAAGATGTTAAAGCTTATCGTGCAGATGGAAGAAAAGGGCCTGAGTGCGGAACAGGCGCAGATTGAGGCATTCTATGCCGCACGCAGATAAGAGATGGGCGAGAGCAGACAGGAGGAGATTATCATGGGAAAACCGACCGGGTTTATAGAATATGAGCGCAAAGTTTCCAAAGACGTAAGTCCGAAACAGCGCATTAAGAATTTTAAAGAATTTCACGAGCATTTACCAATGGAAGAACAGCAGCTTCAGGGCGCGCGGTGCATGGACTGCGGCGTACCGTTCTGTCAGTCCGGCATGACGCTTTGCGGTATGACGTCGGGCTGTCCGCTGCACAATCTGGTGCCGGAATGGAATGATCTGGTATATACGGGTAACTGGAAGCAGGCATACTTAAGACTGCATAAGACAAACAATTTCCCGGAATTTACTTCGAGGGTCTGTCCGGCGTTGTGCGAGGCGGCGTGTACCTGCGGATTGGGCGGAGAGCCTGTCAGCACGAAAGAGAATGAGTATGCCATTATCGAGAATGCATATGAAAGGGGCTATGCGTCTGCCAGACCGCCCAAGGTGAGGACCGGAAAGAAGGTAGCCGTAGTGGGAAGCGGACCTGCAGGGCTTGCCGTGGCGGATCAGCTTAATAAAAGAGGGCACTTGGTAACGGTATTTGAGCGCTCCGACAGAATCGGCGGATTATTAATGTATGGTATCCCGAACATGAAATTGGAAAAGCATATCATAGACCGCAAGGTAAAGGTGATGGAAGAAGAAGGCGTGACTTTTGTCACAGGGACGGATATCGGTAAAGACAGGAAGGCAGAGAAACTTCTGAAAGAGTATGACCGCGTGGTGCTGTGCTGTGGTTCTTCTCAGCCAAGAGATATCACAGCGCCCGGAAGAGACGCGAAAGGAATTTATTTTGCGGTGGATTTTCTGACCAGAAACACCAAAAGTCTGCTGGACTCTGCTTTTCAGGATAAACAGTATGTGGATACGAAAGGCAAGGATGTAGTGATCATCGGCGGCGGCGACACCGGTAACGACTGTGTGGGCACAGCAATCCGTCACGGAGCGAAATCCATCACCCAGATTGAAATGATGCCGAAAGCGCCCGACAAGCGTGCAGATAACAATCCTTGGCCTCAATGGCCTAAGGTATGTAAGACCGATTACGGTCAGGAGGAGGCAATCGCTGTGTACGGGCATGACCCGCGTATTTATGAGTCTACGGTTAAAGAGTTTATCAAGGATAAAAGCGGTAATCTGAAGGCGGTAAAGATTGTTTCCCTGACATGGGAAAAGGATGCTAAGACTGGACGCATGAACATGAAAGAGCTTGAAGGCAGTGAAAAGACGCTTGACGCGCAGATTGTGCTGATTGCGGCAGGATTCTTGGGAAGCCAGAAGTATGTGACGGACGCCTTCAAGACAGCGGTGGATAACAGAATGAATGTGCTGACGGACAGCGGGAAATTTGCGACAAGCGCAGACAGAGTATTTGCGGCGGGTGACATGCATACGGGACAGTCTCTCGTGGTCAAAGCAATCCGTCAGGGCAGAGAGTGTGCGAAAGAAGTGGACGAGAGCCTGATGGGATATACGAATATGTATGTGCAGTAGGCGCGGGAATGTGTCGGTGCAGTGCTATAAGAATGATATAGCTAAAACCTTGTCAAATGCAAGATAATACCATACAATGTATTGTATGGTATTATAGACGGAATGCCGTTGGAACGAATAAAGGAGTATTCAAAACAATATGGACAAGACAGTATCCGAATCTATGATTGAGCAGATTTATCAAATACGTCCGGAATATTTAAACGGTGCGGGAAGATTATTCGGCGGCAAACTGATGGAGTGGATTGACGAACTGGCAGGGTTTGTTGCGATCAGGCATTCACAACACAATGTGATTACGGCATCTGTTGATAATTTGAAGTTTATCAGGGGAGCCTATCTGGGAGATTTAGTTGTTCTGATAGGGAGAATCACATTTGTGGGCAGAACATCCATGGAAGTACGTGTGGATACTTATATAGAGAGTATGGATGGTATCAGGAAGCCCATCAACAGAGCTTATCTGACATTGGTTGCAATCGATGAGGAGGGTAAGCCCGTAGAGGCGTCCGGACTGATTGTACAGTCGGAATCCGAAAAGGCGGAGTGGGAAGCCGGGATTAAGAGACGGGAAATGCGTAAGCAGCGCAGGACAGAAGGTTTTTAAGTGGGAAAAGAAGTCTGAATGTATATAGGAAATGGAGAAGAATTTTATGACCAAATATTTTCGGAGCATCATAGAGCAGGACCGGTGCGCGGTAGTAATCTGCAATCTGAAACATGAGATTATTTATATGAATCCGGCTGCGGTGAAGAGGTATGCAAGACGCGGCGGGAAGAAGCTTGTCGGACAAAGCTTATTAGGATGTCATAATGAGAAATCCTGCGAGATGATAAATGAAGTGCTTGATTGGTTTAAGAAAAGTACAAAGAATAATATCATGTACACCTATCATAATGACAAACAGAATAAGGACGCTTATATTGTGGCGTTGCGCGATGAGGATGGGACTTTGATCGGATATTATGAGAAACATGAGTTTCGAGATGCCGAGAAGGGCGAAGCATATCATTTTTCATAATAGAGAAAAGTGCGGACATTGCGGCCAATGTATAGCAAAAAGAGAAAGTGTACTGATTGAAAAAATCAAAACACTTTCTCTTTTTAGTTCATCTACAGCAGCTGTATTCCGTGCGTCGTTGCCTCTTTAACCATGTCGTCGGGCCAGAGGGAAGACTGCACTTCACCAATATGGGCTTTACGCAGGAAGAACATACAGATACGGGATTGACCGATGCCGCCGCCAATCGTATAAGGAAGTTCCTCGTTTAATACCGCTTTCTGGAAAGGAAGTCCGGCTCTTTCGGGGCAGCCGGCTTTGTCTAACTGCTCCAGCAGCGCTTTTTTGTCTACCCGGATACCCATGGAAGAAAGCTCCAGCGCAATATCCAGTACTGGATAGTAAACAAGAATGTCGGCGTTTAATGTCCAATCGTCGTAGTCCGGTGCGCGCCCGTCGTGCTTGACGCCGGATTCCAATAAGTCGCCAATCTGCATGAGGCAGACCGCGCCTTTTGCTTTTGTTATGTAATACTCGCGCTCTTTCGGAGTATAATCAGGGAACATGTTCTCCAACTCCTGCGTGGTGATAAAGAAGATATCATGCGGCAGGATCTCATTGATATAATCATAGCGTATCGCCATATATTTCTCTGTTTTGCGCAGGACCTTGTAGACTGAATTGACAGTTTCTTTCAAATAGTCAATCGTGCGTTCTTCGCGGGAGATAATTTTCTCCCAATCCCACTGGTCAACATAGATAGAGTGGATGTTGTCCGTCGTCTCGTCGCGGCGGATGGCGCTCATGTCCGTGTATAATCCTTCTCCGTGGACAAAACCGTATTTCTTCAAAGCCATGCGCTTCCATTTGGCGAGAGAGTGAACGATCTCGGCCTGCGCGTCGTCCTGCTCTTTGATGCCGAAGGAAACCGGGCGTTCTACGCCGTTTAAGTTATCATTGAGTCCGGAAGCCGGATAGACAAACAGCGGTGCGGATACGCGCAGCAGACGAAGCTCTTCTGCCAAAAGAACCTGAAAGAAATCTTTGACGGTCTTAATGCCGATCTGCGTGTCATGCAGATTCAGCGCGGACTTGTAATCTTTGGGAATCATTAAGTTATCCATAAAAAACCTCACTTTATACAAAATTTATGAAACAAATTTACTTATATTTAACTGCTTTTGCGAGAAGAAATCAAGTGGCACTTATATAAAAAGAGATGTCTTCCTTAAGAAATTTATAATCGGGCAGCAGGACATACCGGTTGTAATGAGAAAAGTAATATTACGCGCAAGAAATACAAACAAATGTTCTAAAAAGACTTGCAATATCTGTTCCGATGTGATAAGATACATCTATGACAGAACGTATGTTCTAAAATGTTTTCTGCAGGGATGGTTTATAATATATGGAAGTCAGGATCTCGCCGCAAATGTCGGTTATGGATAAACTGAAGATTCTATCGGATGCTGCGAAATACGATGTATCGTGCAGCTCCAGCGGGTCAAACCGCGCAAATGACGGTACGGGTATCGGCAATACGGTAGCGGCGGGACTGTGCCACAGTTTTGCAGCGGACGGCAGATGTATTTCCTTGCTGAAGATACTGTTTACGAACGAATGTATATACGATTGTAAATACTGTATTAACAGGAAATCAAACGATGTGCCGAGGGCGTCTTTTACACCGGATGAAGTCTGTGAATTAACCATGGAATTTTATCGGCGTAATTATATAGAAGGACTTTTCTTAAGTTCCGGGATTTTATACAGTCCGAATTATACGATGGAATTGATTTGTGAGACTGTACATAAGCTGCGCACGCTACATCGGTTTCAGGGATATATTCATGTGAAAGCGATTCCGGGCGCCGATCCGCTTCTGATACAGCGCGCCGGTTATCTGGCGGACCGCATGAGTGTGAATCTGGAGATGGCAACGGCAGACGGGCTAAGGGAGATGGCGCCGAACAAGCACCGCCGGAATATATTGAAGCCGATGCGGCAGATACAGAACGGTATCGCGGAGAACAAGAACGAGCTGACATTATACAGACATGCACCACATTTCTGTGAAGCGGGACAGTCTACCCAGATGGTTGTGGGAGCGCTACCGGAGAGTGATTACCAAATCATGTCGGTGGCAGAGAACCTGTATGACAAATTTTCATTAAAAAGGGTCTATTATTCAGCATTAGTGAATGTGAATGAAGACAAGGACCTGCCGGCGCTCACCGGCGGACCGCCGCTTCTGAGAGAACACAGACTCTATCAGGCAGACTGGCTTCTACGGTTTTATGAATTTAAGGTGTATGAACTGCTGACGGCGGACAGACCGAACTTTAACATGGCAATCGATCCGAAAGCAGACTGGGCTGTAAGACATTTGGAGATTTTTCCGGTGGAGGTGAACCAGGCGGATTACAGACTGCTTCTGCGTATTCCCGGTATAGGGGTCAAGAGTGCAAGGCGTATTATCTCAGCCAGACGATTCGGACCATTGACATTTGAAGACTTGAAGAAAATGGGGATTGTTCTGAAGCGCGCGCTTTATTTTATCACATGCGGCGGCAGGATGATGTATCCGACGAAGATAGACGAGGAATATATCGTGCGTAATCTGACTTATCAGAATCAGATGGGGAAGGGTGAACGTCTGCCATTTATGCCGGACGGAACGACATACAGACAGACGTCTCTGTTCGATGACGGTATGATTTTGGGAGCGCAGAGTTATCGGAGCATTTCATGATTTTGGAAGAATGCATATTGTAGATACATCGGAGACATATATTATGGAAGAGAAATATATCATCTGTGAAGACTCGTTAGAGGGAATCTTCACCGCAGTCTATGATGCGTACGCCTTAAGGGAGGGGCATGGGCATCTGCATGTACAGGTGGGGGAAGAAGACAATTACAGATTATTTACGCAATATTTGTATAGCCGGCCGGATGAGGACAAGACCGACAAAGTGGTGCGCACGCTTAAGAAACGTCTGGGAGAAGAGGTGTACGGAACGATCTGCCGCGCCGCAGCTTCTTATGATAAGGCGAAAGGGGATGCCGTATACCATACGATTGTAGACGGAATTGGCGGGAATGGCAGGCGGACGATGGAAAATCTGCGCAACCCGTATGTGCTTAAGACTTTTGAGTTGGCAAGACGGACGGCGAACGAGGTACATCACGAACTGGAGTTTATAAGATTCAGGGAACTCGAACAGGGGATCTTGTATTCGAGAATCGGGCCGGAGAATAATGTAGTCCCCTTTGTGATGCCGCATTTTGCAGACCGGCTGGTGACGGAGAACTTCATGATTCATGATGAAAAGAGGGATTTATTCGGTGTGCATCCTGCGAAGAAGGAATGGTATCTTATCTCCGGCGTGGAAGGTTTTGAGGAAAAATCGCTGATATGGTCGGACAAAGAACTTGCATATCAGGACTTATTTACGCTTTTTCATAAGACAATTGCAATTGCAGAGCGTAGAAACAGCCGTTTGCAGCAGCAGATGCTGCCATTGCGCTTCCAAGAATATATGGTTGAATTCAGTCAAAAGTGAATAAATTGTGCCTTGCAATTCGAGCAAAGAATGGGATAATAGACAGAATTCACAAAAATTATTTTGAGAGTCAAAATATGTTGGTAAGGTTGTTAAAATCTTACAAAATTGTTTTTTATTAGGAACAAAATTGACTCTTTACAAATATCGATAAAGGAGTATAATCATCTCAAATGAGGAGAAAGTTAACAAATTTTTCTATGTGTGCCTTTTGCATACATAAATGGAAAAGGAAGGTGAATGTTATGCAACACAGAATTAAATTAAGACCGGATGAAGTGAAGGACTTTGTTACCGCTGCAACAAAATGCATCTTTGACGTAGACATCTCCTACAATAGTTTTATAGTAGATGCGAAATCAATCATAGGTGTGTTAGGACTCAATTTTAATCAGGTTCTGACCGTTTCCTATAACGGCTACGATGCTGATTTCGAGGAATATCTCAGAAAATTTGCAGTAGCATGTTAATCATATAATCCGGAACAAACGCGACACATTGACTCCCTGTTTGAGATATCGTAATATCTTAGATAGGGAGTTTTTGCGTTCAGGAAATGATGTTTGAAATCGTATGTTTTAGACTGACAGAAGATACATTTGAGGAGAACAAATAAGAAAGGGTATTATGGAAATTCGTATTTCCGTCAGGAGTCTTGTGGAATTTATTCTGCGCTCCGGCGATATTGACAATCGAAGAACAGCGTCACCCGAGAATGCAATGCAGGAAGGCAGCAGAATCCACCGTATGATACAGCGGCGTATGGGTCCGGAATATCAGGCGGAGGTAGGGCTTAAGTACACCTACGATGCAGGGGAGTACAATATTATCGTGGAGGGGCGTGCTGACGGTATTATTACGCAGGAAAATACCGTTACGATAGATGAAATCAAGGGAGTTTTCCGTGATATTAAGAAGATGAAGTCTGCCGTACCGGTGCATCTGGCGCAGGCAAAATGCTATGCTTATATCTATGCACAACAGAATGCTTTGAGCGAAATTCGTGTCCGCATGACGTATTGTCATATGGAAACAGAAGAAATACGATACTTCCACCACGATTTTATCTTTAAGGAGCTTGAAGAGTGGTTTGCGGATGTTATGGAGCAGTATCGCAAGTGGGCGGACTATTCCTTTACATGGCAGAAGATAAGGCAGGATTCCATCAAAATGCTGCAATTTCCCTTTGACTACAGAGAGGGACAGAAGGAGCTGGTGACATATGTCTATCAGACAATTTACCATAAGCGTAAGCTCTTTATAGAGGCGCCTACGGGAGTCGGAAAGACAATTTCCACGGTTTTCCCGGCGGTTAAGGCTATGGGAGAAGGGATGTGTGAGAAGATTTTCTATCTGACGGCTAAGACGATTACGCGTACGGTAGCCGACAATACGTTTGCGCTGCTGCGGGAATGCGGGCTTAAATTCAAGAGTGTGATATTGACGGCGAAGGATAAGATCTGCTTTATGGACGAGACGGAGTGTAATCCGGAATACTGCTCCTACGCCAAAGGACACTATGACAGAATTAACGGTGCAATATACGATTTGCTCACGCATGAAGACATGTACAGCAGAGATATGATCGAGGAATACGCTAAGAAACATCGTGTGTGCCCATTTGAAATGTGTCTGGATATGAGTTTGTTCTCTGACGCCGTGATATGCGATTATAACTATGTGTTTGATCCGCATGTGTATTTGAAGAGATTTTTCTCGGAAGGGATGAAAGGGGAATATATTTTTCTCATTGACGAGGCGCATAATCTCGTGGAACGGGGCAGGAGCATGTATAGTGCGACGCTTTGTAAGGAAGACTTTCTGCAGCTTAAAAGAACGGTGAAGGCATATGACGAGTGGATTGCCAAGAATCTTGATCGATGCAACAAGGAACTGTTGATGTTGAAAAGAGAGTGTGAGAATTATAGGATAGAGGAGTATATTGACCCTTTTGTGCGTGCGCTCACGAGACTTAGCGGTGCGATTGACGATTATCTGGAAGACCATGATGACAGCCCGGTACGCCAAGAGATTCTTGAGTTTTACTTTGAAGTGTCACATTTTTTGGAAATGTATGAGCTTGTGGACGAGAACTATGTAATTTATTCGGAAATGGAGTCGGACGGCAGCTTTATCCTAAAGCTTTTCTGTGTGAATCCGGCGAAGAATCTGCGGGAATGTATGATGAGGGGAAGAAGCACGATTCTCTTTTCCGCAACGCTTTTGCCGATACAATATTATAAGAAGCTTCTCGGTGCAGAAGAGGGAGACTATGAAGTGTATGCGAAGTCTGTCTTTTGTCCGGAGAAGCTTGGGCTGTATATCGGAAATGATGTGACCAGTAAATATGCGCGTAGGAGTGACGAAGAATATTACCGCATCGCTTCCTATATTCACGAGACAGTCAGGCAAAGACACGGGAATTATATGCTGTTTTTTCCTTCACATGCTTTCTTGAGAGATATATATGATATCTATATGCACTGCTTTAATGCGGATGGGTCTGTGGAGTGCATCGTGCAGGAAGACTATATGAATGAGCAGGCGAGAGAAGATTTTCTGAACAGATTCACCGGAAATGAAGACTGTGATTTAAGCGCCATGATTCAGATGGAGATAGAAATCGAGGAGGAGCGGAGTCTGTTGGGATTCTGTGTGATGGGCGGTATATTCAGCGAAGGGATTGACTTGAAGAACGACAGCCTGATCGGAGCGATGATTATCGGCACAGGACTTCCGCAAGTATGCAACGAAAGAGAATTGTTGAAGCAATATTTTGACAGTTGGGGTGAGAATGGTTTTGATTATGCCTATCGTTATCCCGGCATGAACAAAGTGCTTCAGGCGGCAGGAAGAGTTATCCGTACTGTGGAAGATTTCGGAATCGTGGCACTTTTGGATGAACGCTTCCTGACGCCTGCTTATCAGAAGTTATTCCCGAGAGAGTGGAATCATTATGAAATTGTTAGTGTTGACTATATAGGTCGCCGTATCGAACGATTTTGGGATGAGTGGTTATAAAACGGTATATTCACATATGCGGCATTACAGTTTCCGCAACAGCGCAATCTCTTCTTTATAGGGAGCTACTTTTTTGTCCGGATTAGTCAATGAAGGAATGTATGGCGTTTCCAATATCTTAGGCAGACTGATAAAGTCGGGATGGTGGACTATATAACGCAATGCGTCTGTGCCGATGGTGCCCTCACCGATGTTGGCGTGACGGTCTTTGCCGGCGCCGCGTTCATTCTTGCTGTCGTTAATATGAAAAAGGGCAATCTGGTCTTTTCCAATTAATTGATCAAATTGGTCAATTACACCGTCGAAATCATTTACAATATCGTAACCGGCGTCATTCAGATGGCAGGTATCCATGCAGACACGCAGCTTGCTGCTATGGACAACCTTGTCAAAAATAGCGGCTAGTTCCTCGAAGCTACGGCCGATTTCGGAACCTTTTCCCGCCATCGTTTCCAGTGCGATATAGCACTCTTGTTCTTTTGTCAGCACGGTATTTAATCCTTGAGCAATTCGGTCAATACCTGCTTCCACACCTGCGCCGACATGTGCGCCGGGGTGAAGAATCAGAATGTGCGATCCCATTGCGATTGTGCGCTCAATCTCTAAGGCTAGGAAATCTACGGCGATTTCGTAGGTGGCGGGATTGACTGTGTTTCCAAGATTGATAATATAGGGGGCGTGTACGACAAAATCTTCTATATTATGGGCGTGCATACATTCCCACGCAGGAGCGATATTTAATTCGGAAATATCCTTTCTTTTTGTGTTCTGTGGTGCGCCTGTGTATAACATGAACGTGTCGGCGTCGTAAGAGATGGCTTCTTTCACGGAACCGAGCATCATTTCCTTGCCGCTCATTCCGACATGTGAACCTAATTTTGGCTGCATAGTAAACTCCTTTCAAATAATGGTTAACAGATTTTGATACAAAATATGGATTGACTTATAGCGTCAAGCTACAAAATCTATTGACTTGTACGAAAACATTATATAACAACTGTTGACAGATTTCATTAACAAAAAGAATGATATTGACAAAAAGTGTTATAAAATTCCGCAAATGACATTTCTTTTTCGACAAAAAGGAAGTAGAGTCATTACAATATGACATATATGTCGATGTGGATAACTATGTGGAAATTGGGGATTTCTTTGACGTTTCTCATGGATTTTTATAAAATAATGGG
>VSOA01000120.1 GCA_009774585.1 Lachnospiraceae bacterium | reverse complement strand
CGCGCCGTATGAAGAGTTTGAACAGTGTCTGGCGGAGCATATGCACGACGGTAAATTATCTTTCGACGGGCTTTTCTGTGTAACCGACCGCCTTGCCTATCTTGTTCTTGACACGCTGCACAAATTGAACCAGCGCGTTCCTGAAGATGTGCAGCTCATAGGATTTGACGGAATACGTTCCTTCGGCAACATTGATTACCACTGTTCCACCATCGTCCAGCCCGTCCCGGAGATGGCGGAAATGTGCGTCGAACTTCTTTTACAGGAAAATATGCGCACAAAACCGCCGCTTGTCTGTCTTCCCGTCAGCTATGCGTATGGGGGAACTACACGTAAATAACAGGCATCCATGCAGAAATTCTTACTTTGTTTCTGCATGGATGCTTATTATAATCATATTATTTCATCTGTTTTAAAGGCATTGTAGCCCTCATAATAATAACTGATGTCAATCCCTTTCATATAAAGTTGTCTATCGTTGATTTTGTCAGTTAGCGCCGCTCTTAGAATATGCTTAATCTCAATATCTTTAATTGGACTTCTCTCCATCGCAAGCAGATACTCTTCCTTGTCAACCCTGCTCCAGTCAATCACCTGCCCAATTTCATTCTTCAACATTAAATCAAGCCATATCCGTGCGCTTCGCCCATTACCTTCCCGAAATGGGTGTGCAATATTCATTTCAACATATTTTTCAATGATCTCATCAAAATCAGACTGCGGCATTTCCTCAATATGCGCAAGCGCCGCCTGCAGGTACATCACCGGTGCAAAACGAAAATTCCCTTTTGCAATATTAACTGTTCTAACCTTTCCTGCAAAATCATAGATATCTTCAAACAAAAATTTATGGATTTCACAAAGTGTGTCAAATTTTCCTGCCATCATTTCGTCCAGCATACCGTCCTCGAACAATCTGTACGCTTTCTTCTTACTGATTTTCTCCTCCATCCGTGCAAGTTGGGCGGAATCGGTTATGCCGAGTTTATTTGAAAGCATCGTTTTTTCTCCATCCGAATGATAAGACTTTTTATAATTATATCGCACATTTAAGCAGCCGTCAAAAAAAGAAAATCTGATTTCAACTGTCTTAATTTCCTATAACAGATTAGGGCGTCAAAAGGCGCTTTGTAAATCTTGCTCAGACACCATTTGACACCCGTTTCCTACTGCTCCGTAACCCGAGTATGCTGCCTTCTGTAAGTATCATTGTCCTTCCGGCTAAGTTCGCTCTCCACCTGCGAAAGCTCCTTCTCCAGTTCTTTCACCTTGTCTTCATTTCCTGACGCCGCCTGAATCTGCTGCTCTAACTGCTTCTTCTTCGCCTTCAGTTCCCTGATTTCTTTCTCGACCTGATCCGAATTTGCGACACACTTCTCCTCAGAATCTTCCGGCTCTCCTTGTTTTACTTTGGGCTGCCCGTCCGGCTGACCGGTTTTCTTTGGGTCATCATAAAAAATCTTCTTGTTGCCGTTCTCATCCTGCCCGACACGGTACAGACCGCTCGGCTTTACGCCCGATCTCTCACTGCTCACATACTCATCCTGCTGAACAGACGCCTGATCAGATACCTTTACGTCATTTCGCGTTCCTTTTACTTCCTTTTCTTTGTCAGTCCTGTCAAGAGGCTTTTCTTCTTCCACCCGCTTTGCATAATCGTTCACGGCGCGGTTGTAGCTTCCGTTAATTTCCATTGACATAGACCCACCTCCTTATGTTTTTTACTGTCGGACAGAACATATCCTCTGCCCTTCATTTCCTCTTTCGACTGCCCGCATTAACAGATGAAGTCTTTTGCCGTGAACTGTCATCTAAATGCTGTTTAATGATAAGCAGCGCACTCAATGTAAACACCATCCCCCGCGTCTGAATGCTCATCGTACCCTGATATTTCTCCGCCACCGCTTTGATGTTTGACAGTCCGGTTCCTTGTCGGATGAAGCCTTGACCGTCATAACTGTTCTCGATTTCCAGCAGCATAAAATCCCCCTGCATATGCCCTGTCACACAGATATATCGTTCAGCATCATCATCCATCTTTTTACAGGCATGAATGGCATTGTCAAGCGCATTCGATAAGATCACACACAGATCAATATCGCGCACCGGACAGGGGGAAGGCAGGACAAGCCGGCAGTCTGCGTCAATCCCCATATTCTTTGCCAGCCCCAGTTTATTTCTCATCAGAATATCCACTACCGGATTATTCGTACTGCACGGAAAAGACAATTCCTCCGTCATGCCCTCCATATCCGTGATATAGCGTAATGCTTCTTCTGACTGCCCACAGGACAGAAGTTCCTTCATCACGGTCATATGATTCCGGATATCGTGTCGGAACGCTTTCGTCTTCTCATAATTCTCCTTCGCCTCCTCCACATACAGGTGCAGAGAATGCTCCTCCTGTTCTAACAACGACAATTCTGTCTGCAGACGGAAATTCTGCAAAAGTTTCTTATAGGCGGCCATGATGCAGAATAGACTCGCCATGCCGAAAAGCTGTATCACAAGCATCAGATAGTGATTCTGATAGACGGACCCTTCGCTGCCATCCATAATATTCAAATCATTCACCATCACATAATTGATATATTCTCCCATCAGAAATATCATCAGAATCGGTATGAGAACCGTCAGCACATATCTTTTCTCTATCATTTCATAGTAAGAGAAATATCGGCATATCGCGCGATAACAAAGCACTGCCGGTAACAAGGCGACATTTCCGAAAACCGCGAATACAGTACCCACAACATACGGGTCAAAAGAAGACATATGCGGATATAAGATGCCCAACAGATTATTCACGATTCCGTAGCTTAGCTGCATCACCTCAACCGCCAGCGCTGCATATAATACGGCGGCTTTGAGGTCCGCATGATATACCGCCGTCCCGCTTAATACAAGCAACAGTATAAACGCAAGAAACTCCATGGCTCTTCCGGACGGCAGCGCATTCATTACGGCAAGCCACATGAGCGCAGCCAGCAAATAGAAGTAAATTTTCCCTCTCTTTTGTAAGAGCCTGCCGAAAAAATATAATCCGGTAAGCACCTGCACGATTCCCATAACATCCCGATTAAAAAAATCTATATATTCAGTCACCTCACCGCCTCCACTCCTGCATATACCGTAAAATCACACCGGAAAACTCTTTACTGCGCAGCCTTGACACCGGTATACGCGTACCGTCTTCCATATACGCCGTCTGGTCCTGATAACTTTTCAAATATTGTAAATTAATCAGAAAACTTCTGTGACACCGGAAAAAGCGGTCGTCCAGTCTGCTTTCCAGATTCTCAATCCGCTCGTAATAATCAATAATCTTCGAGGAAATCAGATGCAGATACACTTTTCTGTCAATAATTTCGCAATAAACGATATCATCCAATGCAATAATATGGCTCTCATACCCTCTTCGGACAAGCAGATTCGCTTCGCCGGCATTCTGCATGGACTCAAGTAAACGCTCCATCGTTTTGTCAAACTGCCTCTGCTCAATCGGCTTTACCAGATAATCAAACGCCTGCACCTCAAAGGATTGAAACACCATCTCCTTTAGAACCGTTACGAAAATCAGGTAGCCCCTAAACCCTCTTTTCCGCAATTTCCTTGCAACTGTCATACCGTCTGTTTCCTTCATCTGAATGTCCAGAAACAAGAGGTCTATCGGTTTGTCATATCGTAACAGTTCCTCTCCGCATGGAAACTGACTGACTACCACTTCCATATTTTTCCCATGAAAAAAGTCCGACACAGATTTTTCAATTTGGTCCGACATATATTTTTCGTCATCACAGATTGCAACAGAAATCATTGGAACACCTCCTAAAATTAATATTTTATCATTCCCATCATACGGTCACAATACAAATGCCCTGAAATATGTTTGTAATGCTGTGAGATGTCCCACTATTTACAACGGCGGCGCATCTCAAAATTTACAGTAGGCATACGACATCCGGTGTGGTATTCTGTTCTCGTAAAGGAGTGAAGTCAGTTTGGAAACACCATTAAACAATTATACACCAACAAAAATACTTCTGCTCGAGGACGACAGCAGTCTCATAGACGGGCTGGAATATTCTCTGGAAAAGAACGGATTCAAAGTAGAAACCGTACGCACCGTAGACGAAGCCTTGAACCGCCTTTCTTTGTGCGGCATGACTGCATCGGTTACGCGGGAAGACATTTCTGCCGCGCCTGCTATTGACTCTATTAGTCACTACAATCTGCTCCTCCTCGACGTGACCCTGCCCGACGGGACAGGCTTCGAGGTGTGCGAGAAAGTGCGGACATACGACAGTCAGATTCCCATCATCTTCCTCACCGCTTCCGACGAAGAGGTAAATGTCATACGCGGACTCGACGGCGGCGCAGACGATTACATTACAAAACCTTTTAAAATCGGGGAACTCTGTTCCAGAATCCGCGCGCTGATGCGGAGGTCTTCTCTTCCCACACAGACGTCAGTCTCCTCCCCGTCCTCTGACCTGCCGCCAACTGCCATCAGCTCCGGCGTCTTAACCATCGACCTTGCGTCAAACCGTGTAACGTTGAATGACACAGCCGTTGAACTGACTAAAGCAGAATACCGTCTGCTCACCCTGCTTGTCCGCAATACCGGACAAATTGTCACAAGGGAGATTATCTTAAACGAGTTGTGGGACAATGCAGGTGATTACGTGGACGACAATACGCTGTCCGTGTATGTGCGGAGGCTTCGTGAGAAGATTGAGACGACTCCCTCAGAGCCGAAACACCTGATTACCGTCCGCGGGTTCGGATACCGCTGGGAAGCCTGACCGCTGCTGACCGCAGGAATTCTATACATGGCCATTTGTGCCGGAATGGAGATCATCATGAAAAAACCCACTTCCAGTCTGATGCAGGACCGTCAGTTCAGAAGATATTTCACTTTTCTTTTCTTCTTCTGTTTCCTGCTGATCGCCGCTGCCATTTTGTTGAGCTATAGCATGACAAATGCCGCTAAAACCATGCTCTTCGACCATGACCAATCGGTCGCTTCCTCGCTGCTTACGCAGGGTGTTCCGGAAAGCGTGATTGCCACGGCACTTACGGAAACTGCGCCAGACACAAAAGAAGGCGCCGACCTTCTATTGAAAATCGGTATGCGTCCGGCTCTTGAGACGAAGTTGCTGCCGCCGCTTCGTCTTTTTCAGATGAAAGCCGGGTATTCTTCCATGACCGCTATTCTGCCCATATGTCTCCTGCTCCTCGGTGTAAGTCTTCTGTTTCTGTTAAAAAGGGAGCAGCTATACATTCACGCTTCTTCTGTCATAGACCGCTACACCGCCAACGATTATTCCAGCCGTCTGCCGCAGACGAACGAGGGCGCTGTCTATCAGATGTTTTCTTCCATAGACCGGCTCGCCACCATGCTGCAGGCACAAAACGAGGCTGCACAACACTCCAAAGTTTTCCTGCGAAATACGATTTCCGATATCTCTCATCAGCTGAAGACGCCGCTTGCTGCGCTCTCCATGTATCAGGAGATTATGGAAAACGAACCGGACCACCCTGCCGTGATACGGACATTTACGGCCAAAACCGGAGCTGCATTAAGACGTATGGAACAACTGATCGGTTCCCTGCTCAAAATCACACGTCTGGACGCCGGAAATATCCTTTTCGACAAACAGATTTGTCCTCTCCCCCAGCTAATCTCACAGGCAGTCAGTGAGCTGACCACCCGTGCCGACGACGAAGGTAAACTGCTCCTGACGGAAGGTCCGGAAGACGCTTCGCTTCTCTGCGACCCCTCATGGACAGCAGAAGCCATCGGCAACCTTGTAAAAAATGCATTGGATCATACAAGCTCCGGCGCCACCATCCGTATTATATGGGATAGTTCCCCTCTCCATACGAGAATACGGATCTGCGATAACGGCGATGGCATCGCACCGGAAGACATCCATCATATCTTTAAAAGATTCTATCGAAGCAATCAATCTTCGGATATGCCGGGAATCGGTCTGGGACTGCCTCTTGCCAAATCTATCGTGGAAGGACAGGACGGAACGATTTCCGTACAGAGCACACCATATGCGGAAACTGTTTTTACGCTGCTGTTTTCACCTTACAAAATCGTAAGCTGAAATTCACTTGTCTGTAAGATGCGCCTGATACCATGAAGTAAACTTAAGTTTCACACAATTACGGGCTTCGTCCCGCGAACCCGGGCAACAACAAGAAAGGACTCTGTATTATGAATATCTTACAAGTACAAAATCTATGTAAAACTTACGGCAGGGGCGAAACGCAGGTCAACGCCTTAAAGAACGTATCTTTTCATCTGGAAAAAGGGGAATTTGGCGCAATTGTGGGAGAATCCGGCTCCGGTAAGAGTACGCTTCTCAACTGTATCGGCGCGCTCGACGTCCCGACTTCCGGACAGATTCTCGTTGACGGAAACGACCTCTTTACAATGAACGAGGAAGAGCGCACCATATTCAGGCGGCGAAACATCGGCTTCATCTTCCAAGCTTTTCAGTTAGTACCGGAACTTAACGTGGAACAGAATATCAGTTTCCCGCTTCTCTTGGACTATCGCAAACCGGAACAGCCCGCCGTTGAAGAAATGCTTGAAATCCTTGGGCTTACGGACAGACGTCATCACCTTCCGAACCAGTTATCGGGTGGCCAGCAACAGCGTGTCGCTATCGGACGCGCGCTGATTACCAAGCCAAAACTCATCTTAGCCGATGAGCCTACCGGAAATCTGGACAGCAAAAACAGTCAGGAGGTGCTTGACCTGCTGATGAAAGCCTCTCGTCACTATCAGCAGACCATTCTCATGATTACACATAACAATAACCTTGCTGTGTCCGCGGACAGAGTGTTTCGCGTATCAGACGGGTGTCTGACGGATATGGGACAGACTGGCACCAGAAGGGAGGGGTTCCGGGATGAAAAATTATCTTGAACTCGTTCCTCTCTATACGAAAACACATAAGAAGCAAAATCGCATGTCCGTCTTCTGCATTTTTCTGTCGGTATTTCTAGTCGCCACGATATTCGGCATGGCGGATATGTATATCCGGAGCATGATTCTGAAAACGAAACGAGAAGACGGGAACTGGCACATTGCGCTGTCAAGAATCAGCGATGAAGACGCGGCACTCATTGCTGCCCGTCCGGAAGTCAAAGCACTCTCCTGCTATGGCACTTTAAATTACCGTCTGGATATGGGATATACGATTGCCGGTAAGGATGTCGTAATCTGCGGCGCCGATAAGGCACATTTGACGGACATCTTCGCCGGCACCATCACCGAAGGGTCTTTCCCGCAATCCGAAAACGAAATACTCGTAACCGGCAACGTCAAAAAGGAACTACAAGCCTCCATCGGCGACCGAATATCCATTTGCAATGCAGACGGAACGGAATCCTCCTATACCATATCCGGTTTTGCCGAAGACCTTCCTATGATTCTGAGTAAAGATATCTACGGCGCATTCATGAACACTGCCGGATTCCGCGACTTCTATCCCGGCATTACAGACGGCGAACCGGACGATTATAGCAGTTGTTTCCTTGTTCAATTTCATGACCATTACAATATACGCGGCACAATCAACGATATTAAGACACAATTCCACCTGTCAGACGACCAAGTCGGTGAACAGGCAATGTTACTTGGGCTTCTCGGGCAGAGCGACGAGGGCAATCTGTTTATGATGTCAATCTACGGCGTCGCCGCGGTTCTGTCCGTGCTTGTCCTCTCCGCAGGCATTCTCATGATAGCCAGCAGCTTAAACAGCAATATTGCCGGGCGAACGGAATTCTTCGGAATGCTGCGCTGCATCGGCGCCACACCGAAGCAGATTATACGCTTGGTGCACAAGGAAGCACTTTATCTGTGTACCTATGCCATCCCCGCAAGCATCCTCTTAAGTGCGGTTGTCATCTGGATATTGTGCGCCGTACTGCGTTTCCTAAGTCCTAAATACTTCTCTGATATGCCTGCCTTCGCCGTCAGCATACCGAGTATAGCCGCCGGAATCATCATCGGCATCCTGACCGTGCTTCTGGCATCCCGCGCGCCGGCGAAAAGAGCCTCCAAGGCTTCTCCGTTAGCCGCGGTATGCGGAAATACCAACCGCCTCGCGCCTGTGCGCAAAGCCGCAAATACGTTCTTTTGCAAAATAGATACGGCGCTGGGCATCCACCACGCGAAAGAGAGCCGCAAGAACTTTCTGTTAGTGGTAAGCTCTTTTGCCCTGAGCATTATCCTGTTTCTGTCCTTCTCCACCACCACAGACTTCATGAAACACGCCCTCAAGGCGCTCAGTCCGTGGTCGCCGGACATTTCCATTGTAAGCGGGGACAACACTTGTACGGTAAATCATTCACTGATTGCAGAATTGCAAAATAATCCCGCCGTGAGAAAAGTCTACGGCAGAATGTTCGCCTATGACCTTCCCGCGGCGGTCAACGGCCAAATCGGCAAAGCTATGCTGATTTCCTATGAAGAAAACCAGTTCGGATGGGCGAAGAAATATTTGATAAACGGTTCCTTACAAGATGTGCAGGAACAGACAGGATGCGGATTGATCGTATTGGCTCCGCAGTATAACAATCACAGTGTCATACAGACCGGCGATACCGTGACGCTCACCATAGACGGAATAGACACGGATGTCAAGATTGCCGGCGCAGTATCGGAATGTCCCTTCAATACGGAGGCCGGCGATATCATCATCTGTTCGGAAGATACCTTCAGGCAGTTGACCGGCACCGAAGACTATACCATTATCGATATGCAGCTTACGCGGAAAGCCACCGACGACGATGTAGATGCCATCCGTACCCTCGTCGGAACCGACTATACTTTCTCAGATTTGCGCATGGACAATCAAAGCGTGCTTGGCGCCAATTATTCTTTTAAGCTGTTTATTTACGGCTTTCTGTTTCTGATTGCCATGGTAACGATCAGCAATATTATCAACTGCGTTGCCATGAGCGTAGAATCCAGAATGAAGCAATACGGCTGTCTGCGCGCCATCGGATTAAGCGGCAGACAGCTTGCGAAGATGATCGTCGCCGAAACAACAACCTACGCTGCGACAGGCTTACTCTGTGGCGTGCTTCTGGGACTGTTTCTCAACAAAAAGCTGTTTGAACTTCTGGTTACCAACCGCTGGGGAGAACAGTGGAGCCTGCCGCTTGCCGAGCTTGTTATCATTGTCGGCATCGTTGTTTGCTCCGTGATACTGGCAATCCGCGGTCCCATCAGAAAGATTCGCGAACTGTCGATTGTGGAGACAATTAACGCGCAGTAAAGAATCCTATCTCCATTTATATCATGAAACGGGTGAAAACATGATTTTCGCCCGTCTTTTTCGTATATCATATCGCCTTATGTCCGTCCTGTTCTAGCAATTTCTGTTGAAAGTTTTCATTTCCAATGTTATATTCTATTTGTGGTATACCATTATTGTAAACATCATTTTGTTGTTTTCATTATTTATGAGGACGATAAAATCAAATACCACCATGCAAGAAAAGAACCGGCAAACAAAGGATATCTCACAAATGGACAGAACCTCTATCGTCAACCGAATCGGAAACGAGTACCACACCGCAAATGTCGAAAACGGCGAATACAGTTACATACAAGCTTCCGGCTCTAAGAAGAACCTCATCAAAGCCTTGGACGGACATATCCCCAAGCATTACCGTATAGACCTCCGCTTTCAGGCAGGGGATACCGTCATACTCGTTGAGACGAAACAAGAAGCTGCCGATTCCGACGAAGACCAGCTTCGGGAGTATCTTCTGGCTGAACGCACCTTACACTACGGAAATAAAATCATATGCATCATGGCAAACACCATCAATGACAAAATAAAAGTATGGAAATCCGAGATTGACCGTGAACATTTTCTCTCCGAAGAAACGGTTCTTCAAAACATGGCGCACTACCAAGCGCTATTCTATATGAATAAAATAAACGACCGCGAAACGGTTCTAAAGAAGACATACGCCTTAAACGAACTCCTTCACAAGATGGACATTGATGAGAAACTGCGCAGCCAGTTTATCGGCACCATCCTTCTCTATATCAAGAAAATGGTGCGAAACGAAGGCGCGCCCACAATCAATACCGCCCTTCGCAACAAACTGAACGCTCATTGGCGGATGACTTCCGGCGAAGAGATCATCGCCGCGGTCAAGGGCGCTCTGAACGAGCTGCTCGGCGATTCGGACAACAAAGCAAAGAAGATTGAGCTGCTTCAAAATAATGTCTTAAACAACCAGAAAATCAAAAAGCTGCCGCTTGACAACTGGATTGAGATTTTAGATACGGTTTTAATGGATATCTATCAGTATATCGA
>VSOA01000119.1 GCA_009774585.1 Lachnospiraceae bacterium | reverse complement strand
TGTGTCTTCGCAGCTTGCCAGACCGAGAAAGCAGGAGATTGCCGCATGTATCAATCGTTACAGGAGACTTCGGATATAGGAAAAAAATATGTAGTTGTTAACCTGAATAAAAATGTGGTTGACAACTAGAACTGTACATGCTACGATAGCTTCGTCGAAGGTATAAGAGAATTAATGTGACTGAGGAGGAAGCTATGAGCAAAGAAATAAGTACACAGGCGGAAAACACACATGTGAGAACATCGGGGAAGGGTAAGACCTATGACATGGCATATATTGGTATTTTTACGGTGCTGATTGCTATTTGTTCATGGATATCCATTCCGATGCAGATTCCTTTTACCCTGCAGACTTTTGCGATATTTCTGGCAGTGGCTGTACTTGGCGGCAGGAGAGGTACATTGTCGGTTGTGGTTTATGTACTGCTGGGAGCAATCGGCGTTCCGGTTTTTGCTGGATTTACAGGCGGATTTGGTATTATCATGAATAATACGGGCGGCTATATTGTAGGATTTATCTTTACGGCGTTAGCGATGTGGCTGATGGAGAGTCTGTTTGGAAGAAAATTATGGGTGCAGGCAATCTCAATGATTCTCGGACTGTTTATTTGCTATGCGTTCGGTACAGTATGGTTTATGCTTGTATATATGAGAAATACCGGGGCGGTGGGATTGATGACGGTACTTGGCTGGTGTGTGATTCCTTTCATCATTCCGGATGCAATTAAGATCGTGCTGGCGCTTGTATTGAGCAATACATTGAAGAAACCGCTTGCTTCCATTATAGGAGAGGCGCAGCATCATCTGGGAGCAAAAGATTAGGTTGTAGATTGAGGCACATATTATGCAAATATAAGGAGTTTGATATGACATATAGGATTAGAGCACATCATGGTATGTGCTTTTCCTTTTTTCAGGGAAAAGGCTACAGTGGTGAATTTACGGAGAATATGTGGAAGATGAAGGAGGAATTGGAGCGTAATCCGGAGGTGATATTACTCCGGGAGACGGACGACGTGTGTGCGCACTGCCCCAACAATCAGCAGGGGGCGTGCGCTTCCGCGGAAAAAGTGGCAGATTATGACAAACAGGTACTCAGCTTATGCGGACTTGAGCAGGGGACGAGGATCAGGTGGAAAGATTTTGATAAGCTGATACAAGAGAATATTATAAGACCCGGCAGGCGCGAAGAAGTCTGCGGAGACTGTGAGTGGAATAAGTTGTGTGTTTTGAGGGTGATGACGCAGATAACGTCTGCTCACAACTGATAAAAGTCTTTTGGCGACAACTTGCTTTATATTCCTATCAGACAAGACGATATAAAAAACAGAACAAATTAAGAGAGGCATGGACGCCTCGGAACGGAGGACAATATGACAATAAACGGAGTTAGCGGCATAGGTATGCAGCCCGGTACGGCAGGAGTGGGAACAGGTGCCGGTACACAGATGGATGCAGTCAGTAAAGATTTACAAAATCAGATAGAGAATCTGCAAAAACGGATGCAGGAACTGTCATCAAATCAGGAGATGCCGGCGGAAACGAAGATGAAGAAGCGTCAGGAATTGCAGAAACAGATCAGTGATCTGGAAGTACAGCTTCGCCAGCACCAAATGGAAGTAAAACATGAAGCGGCGATGAAGAAACGTGAGAAGACGAACGGCATGGACGAATTGCTGGGAACAAAGAAACAGGAGAAATTGAAGAGCAAGCAGGGGACAGGTATGTCTGCCGGCAACATGGAAGCTTTACTTTCAGCGGAGGCATCTATGAAGCAGGCAGGTACTCATGGCAGTACCGCAAGAGTGATGGAAGGTAAGGCAGCCGTGCTGGAATCTGAGATTGCACTGGATTCTGCAAGAGGTGGCAATCCTGTGTCTAAGAAAGAACAGCTTGTCGAGGTGCAAGAGAAAGCGCAGCAGGCGACGTCCTCCCAGATGGAGTCACTTGCGCAGGCAAACAAGATCATACAGGATGCGGCCAAGGAAGAGCAGAAGGACAAAGAAGACAAGACGGAAGAGAAAGCAGATCAGACGGCAGAAAGCGCTCAGAATGTCGATGCGGTTAAGACACAGGGAGAAGATGGCAAGGAAACGAAAACGCAGACAGCGGAGACGGAAAATGACGGTAAGAGCGATGTGCCGGACCAGAATACGTTTGACGTGCAGATGATGGGGGTGGCATTCAGCCGCGGATACCAGTCGGTGGATGTTAAGCTCTAAGCGCTAATTGAAAGAGGCGTACTTTTGTCTAATAAGCATTTTACCTTTAGAAGCTTTTGTAGTAATATATAAATATGAAGAAAGGTTTACTTAGTAGTGCGGTATTAAAAAATATAGCATATTTGACGATGTTTATAGACCACTTTTTTGCCGTTGTATTTACCAAAATAATACAACGGCATTCTTTGGCGGGATATGCGACTGATTCGATGGGTATGTGTTATACGGTGGGGAGAGCGATCGGGAGGATTTCCTTTATTCTTTTCTGCTATCTTGCGGTGGAGAGTTTTATGCATACGAGGAGCAGAAGAAACTATCTGCTGCGGCTTGGAGGATTTGCGCTTGTCTCGGAAATACCGTTTGACCTTGCTTTCTCGGAGAAAATGATTGACCCAAGCAGTCAAAATGTGTTTTTTACGTTACTGATAGGGATTTTTGTCCTGACAGTATGGGAGTGGTCCGGCAGAAATGTCCGTGTACTGGGAAAGCGCAAGGGTAGAAGAGATGCCGGTTTCTATATGTGCATGGTTGTATTTTGCGCCGTATGGTTATGTATCCTGCCCGTCGGCTGTACAGCGGCATATTATTTAAATACGGATTACCGATACATGGGTGTGCTCTTGATTTTTGTATTTTACTTCTTATATGAGAAGCAGAATGCCGTTAAGATGGCAGCCGCCGCATGTGTGATGCTTCTTTGTACATGGAGCGTGAACTGTCTGCGGTATGCGGACGTTTATGAGGCGGCGTATCTGTGTCGTTTCTCTATGCGGGAAATGTACGGGCTGTTTGCCTTTGGTCCGATTTATCTGGATGACGGCATTAAGGGGAAGCAGCTTCCGAAAGCTTTTTATTACGGATTCTACCCGGTACATTTGTTTATACTGTATTGTATAGCAAGGATGATATGATTCCGGCGAAGGGCGATGGCGAAGCAGGATGAAGCGAGACGGGACAGAAAGAAACGTTGGGAAAGAAATATATAAAGGAGCATGATAGACAGATGGGAAAATATGTGAGGGCAGTCCGCGCAAGAATTGCGGCGGATGTGAAGAAATACGGCATGGCAGTCGTGTTGTTTATCGCATATGCAGTGATTGTCAATTTGGTTTTCCGGGCTTTCTGCCCGGTTGTTATTTTCTGTGGCTTTCCCTGTCCGGGCTGCGGTGTCACCAGAGCGACGGCGTGTTTCATAACCGGCAGATGGCAGCAGGCGTGGCGGCTTAACCCTGTTATTTTTGCGATAGTCGCTACGGCAGCGTATTTCATATACCGCCGGTATCTGCTCGGGACAAAAGTTGTCGGTCTGAAATGGCTGATCGCGGCGGTATTTATTCTGCTTGCCGGAGTCTATGCTGTCCGCATGTACCGGTATTTTCCGGACAGGACGCCTTACGTTTATACGGAAAACAATATTCTTTCACGTATCCTGCCTTTTTACAGGCAATTGCTGCATCAGGCAGGAATCTTATGACACCCATCTGCCGGAAGCGCCGCAGGGCAGCGCCAGACCGCTTGCGGTGACGGGCAGTCCTACTTCCGAGGATTCCACATGACCGCCGAAGGCGGGAACAAGGGCACTGTGAATCATATAGGTCAGTACTGCCGGCTGCAAACCGGTAGTGTATGAGTTTACCAGATAGAAAAGGGCGTCTTTGGAGAGAATCTGTGTGGTGAGCCGGATGAAGGGGAAGATGCTTTCCTCGATTTTCCAGATTTCACCTTTGGGGCCTCTGCCGTAAGAAGGCGGATCCATAATGATTGCATCGTAGGTATTGCCCCTGCGGATTTCACGTTCCACGAACTTCACGCAGTCATCTACCAGCCAGCGGATTGGCGCATCGGCAAGTCCGGATGCCGCGGCATTCTCTTTCGCCCATGCGACCATGCCTTTAGAAGCGTCAACATGCGTGACACTTGCTCCTGCCATAGCGCATGCCAGAGTGGCGCCGCCCGTATAGGCGAACAGGTTCAATACTTTGACCGGTCTTTTGGCGCTCTTTATTATAGAAGAAAACCAGTCCCAGTTGACAGCCTGTTCGGGAAAAAGCCCGGTGTGTTTGAAACTGAAAGGCTTTAAGCGAAATGTAAGTTCTTTGTAACGGATGCTCCATTCTTCAGGAAGATTGAAGAATTCCCATTCTCCGCCGCCTTTGGAACTTCTGTGGTAATGTCCGTTCATATGTTTCCAGCGCCTGTCGTCGCGTTTGGTGTCCCAGATGACCTGCGGGTCGGGACGCACCAGAATATAATCGCCCCATCGTTCCAGTTTCTCTCCCAAGGAGGTGTCAATCACTTCATAATCTTTCCAGTTGTCCGCTATCCACATTGCTTTTTGGTTCCCTTTCTTCTATAATATATGCGTCAGTAACACAGTGCTGAAACTAAGGATATCACATTTTAACTTTTTAGGCTATATGGCGCTTGTAATAATATTTTTCTGCTTTTTACATTTTTATAAAGTTTTTTAATATTTCTGAAAAAAATACTTGCATCTTTCCCAAACATCATTTATACTAGTCATTGCTGTGGCATGATAGCTTTGAAGCGTGAGGTTGCTGCCCTTGTGGCAGGTTTTCCGTGGAGCGAATGTCAAGTTAGGAAACTGACGACAAGTCACTGTACAAGCAAGAACGTCCGGTATAACCGGAAACAACGTGGTTGGTGTCTTGTAAGAATAGGACACACACGGGAGAGTGTACAGTCACCGCTTGTCGTACTTATGAAACAAAAGTGCGAAAAGGAGGCGACTTTTTTTATGGCAAGTCAAGTAATGAGAATTACATTAAAGGCCTATGATCATCAGTTGGTTGATGCATCTGCAAAAAAAATCATCGAAACAGTAAAGAAGAATGGTTCTCAGGTGAGCGGACCTGTACCGCTTCCCACTAAGAAAGAAGTAGTTACGATTCTTAGAGCGGTTCACAAGTACAAAGATTCCAGAGAGCAGTTCGAGCAGAGAACTCACAAGAGACTCATCGATATCATCACACCTACTCCTAAGACGGTGGATGCGCTGCAGAGATTAGAGATGCCGGCAGGTGTATATATCGACATCAAGATGAAAAACAAATAAGACCCCTACTAGGACGACCCGTGAAGTAAATTGTTTTGCAATTTAACTTCGAGAGCAGATTCCTGCGAAACCGGCTCGGTGTGAAAGAAGGCGTTTGCTTTGTAGGTCCGCTGTAGAATAACAGGAGGTAAAAGGAATGAAAAAAGCTATTTTGGCAACAAAAGTCGGAATGACTCAAATCTTCAATGAAGACGGAACACTGACACCTGTCACCGTACTTCAGGCAGGACCTTGTGCGGTAACACAGGTTAAGACGAAAGAAAACGACGGTTACAGTGCCGTACAGGTTGGCTTCGTTGACAAGAAAGACAGAATTGTCAACAAGGACAAGAGCGGTAAGAAAGAAGTAATTCACAGACATGGCGTTAATAAAGCGCTGAAAGGTCACTTTGATAAAGCGGGTGTATCAAGTAAGAGATATGTCAGAGAACTGAAGCTTGAGAACGCGGAAGAGTACACGCTCGGAAGTGAGATCAAGGCTGATATTTTTGAGGCGGGAGACAGAGTTGATGCAACTGCAATCTCCAAAGGTAAAGGATTTCAGGGTGCGATCAAGAGACATGGTCAGCACAGAGGACCTATGACTCACGGTTCTAAATTCCATCGCCATCAGGGTTCCAACGGTGCGTGCTCTTCACCGAGCAAGGTGTTTAAGGGCAAAGGAATGCCGGGACATATGGGCTGCGTAAAGGTAACGGTTCAGAATCTTACCGTAGTAAGAGTTGATGCGGACAAGAATCTTATTCTTGTCAAAGGCGCTGTGCCGGGCCCGAGAAAAGCCTTAGTAACCATTAAAGAGACAACTAAGGTGAATGCGAAATAGTGGCTTAAGTCACAGATGAAAGGAGGACCATTCAGATGGCAAACGTATCTGTTTATAATATGGAAGGTAAAGAAGTCGGCAAGATGGACTTAAACGATGCGGTATTTGGTGTTGAAATCAATGAACACTTGGTACACATGGCAGTTGTCCAGACGCTTGCTAATAAACGTCAGGGAACACAGAAGGCTAAGACCCGTTCCGAAGTTTCCGGTGGTGGTAGAAAACCTTGGAGACAGAAGGGAACCGGTCATGCAAGACAGGGTTCAACAAGAGCTCCTCAGTGGAAGGGCGGCGGTGTTGTATTTGCACCCGTTCCGAGAGACTACTCTTTCAAGCTGAATAAGAAAGAGAAGCAGGCGGCTCTCAAGTCTGTCCTCACAAGCAGAGTACAGGATAACAAATTGATCGTCTTAGACGAGTTAAAACTTGACGAGATTAAGACAAAGAAGTTTAAAGAGGTTATGGATAACCTTAAAGTAGAGAAAGCGATGGTAGTGATCGGAGAGCAGGATAAGAACGTCATCCTCTCCGCAAGAAATCTTCCTACAGTCTCTACAGCAGTAGCAGAAAATATCAATGTATATGATATCTTGAAAGGTGATACTTTGGTACTCACTAAAGACGCCGTAGCGAAGATCGAGGAGGTGTATGCATAATGGCAGCAATCCAATATTATGATGTAATCCTCAAACCGGTCATCACAGAGAAGAGCATGGCTGGCATGAGCGAGAAGAAGTATACTTTTTTGGTTCATCCTGAAGCTAATAAGACACAGATTAAAGAAGCTGTGGAGAAAATGTTTGAAGGAACAAAGGTAGCAAAAGTCAACACCATGAACATGGACGGCAAGACAAAGAGACGCGGCATGGTATACGGCAAGACGGCTAAGACCAAGAAAGCAATCGTGCAGTTGACACAGGACAGCAAGGATATTGAAATTTTTGCAGGACTCTAGAATATAAGGAAAAGGAGATAAAATCATGGGAATTAAGACATACAACCCATATACACCTTCCAGACGTAACATGACTGGTTCCGATTTCTCTGAGATTACGAAGAAAACACCTGAAAAGGCACTCTGCACTTCCCTTAAGAAGAATGCGGGACGTAACAATCAGGGTAAGATTACAGTCAGACATCACGGCGGCGGAAGCAGAAGATTATACAGAAACATTGATTTTAAGAGAAATAAAGACGGCGTTGTTGCCAAAGTAATCGGTATTGAGTATGATCCGAACAGAACGGCAAACATCGCGCTGATTTGTTACGAAGACGGTGAGAAGGCATATATCCTTGCACCGGAAGGACTGACAGACGGTATGAAGGTTATGAATGGACCCGGGGCGGAAATCAGAGTGGGTAACTGCTTACCGTTATCCGAGATTCCGGTAGGTACGCTGATTCATAACATTGAGTTGCATCCCGGCAAAGGCGGACAGATGGTTCGTTCTGCAGGTAACAGCGCACAGCTGATGGCGAAAGAAGGTAAATACGCAACGCTCAGACTTCCTTCGGGCGAAATGAGAATGGTTCCGATCGTATGTCGTGCGACAGTAGGTACGGTCGGCAACGTAGACCATAACCTGATTAAGATTGGTAAAGCCGGACGTAAGCGTCACATGGGCATTCGTCCTACGGTTCGCGGTTCCGTTATGAACCCTAACGATCATCCGCATGGTGGTGGTGAAGGTAGAGCGCCGATCGGTCGTCCCGGTCCGTGCACACCTTGGGGCAAACCTGCACTCGGCTTGAAGACGCGTAAGAAGAAAAAGGCATCTAACAAGCTGATCGTAAGAAGAAGAGACGGCAGAGCTATCAAATGACAAAAAGATTTTCTAAGGCGTCTTAAAGACGCCGCCTAAGAAAATCTAAGTTTTGTCAGGAAGAATTGCAAAGCAATTCTTCTGAGGCTGTGAGACGTTAGAATATGAAAATAAATCAGGAGGTTTAAAATGGCTAGATCATTGAAAAAAGGACCGTTTGCAGATGCGAGTTTATTGAAGAAAGTAGATGCGATGAATGCGTCGGGACAGAAACAAGTTATTAAGACTTGGTCACGCCGTTCTACAATTTTTCCTTCCTTCGTAGGGCATACATTTGCTGTTCATGACGGAAGAAAGCACGTACCGGTATATGTTACAGAAGATATGGTTGGACACAAACTCGGCGAGTTCGTAGCGACCAGAACTTATAGAGGACATGACAAGGACGAGAGAAAGTCCAAAGTTCGCTAATTTGAAAGGAGGCTTAAATCTATGGCTAAAGGACATAGATCCCAGATAAAGAGAGAGAGAAATGCGAATAAAGATACAAGACCCTCCGCTAAGTTATCCTACGCAAGAGTGTCTGTTCAGAAAGCGTGTTTCGTATTGGATGCCATCAGAGGAAAGGATGTAGAGACAGCGCTTGCAATCCTTACTTATAATCCGAGATATGCATCAAGCATCATTAAGAAGCTGTTAGAGTCTGCAATTGCTAACGCAGAGAACAACAACGGTATGAATGCGGAGAACCTTTATGTTGCAGAGTGTTATGCAAACAAAGGACCGACGATGAAGAGAGTAAGACCGAGAGCGCAGGGCAGAGCTTACAGAATCGAAAAGAGAATGAGCCATATCACAGTCGTTCTCGATGAAAGATAGGATTATATAGGAAGGAGAACAAAATGGGACAGAAAGTTAATCCACACGGCTTGAGAGTCGGTATCATTAAAGATTGGGATTCCAAATGGTATGCTGATGCAGAGTTTTCTGATTTCTTGGTAGAAGACTACAATATCAGAGAATACCTGAAGAAGAAGTTATACAGTGCCGGTATTTCTAAGATTGAAATCGAGAGAGCATCCGACAGAGTGAAAGTAATTATCTACACAGCAAAACCGGGTGTCGTGATCGGTAAGGGCGGTGCAGAAATAGAAGTAACCAAGAAAGAACTTTCCAAACTGACAAGCAAGAAAGTTTTTGTAGATATCAAAGAAATCAAGAGACCTGACAGGGATGCGCAGCTTGTTGCTGAGAACATCGCACAGCAGCTTGAAAACCGTGTGTCTTTCAGACGTGCAATGAAGTCCTGCATGGGCAGAACCATGAAGGCAGGAGCACAAGGTATCAAGACTTCCGTATCCGGACGTCTCGGCGGCGCCGATATGGCTCGTACGGAGTTCTACAGCGAAGGTACGATTCCGCTTCAGACACTCAGAGCGGATATTGATTATGGTTTCGCAGAGGCTGACACAACTTACGGTAAAGTCGGCGTCAAAGTATGGATTTACAAGGGTGAGGTACTTCCTACAAAATCTAACGTGGAAGGGAGCGATAAATAATGTTAATGCCTAAGAGAGTAAAACGTCGTAAACAGTTCCGTGGTTCTATGGCAGGAAAAGCTACTCGCGGCAATACGATCACATATGGTGAGTACGGTATTGTGGCAATGGAGCCATGTTGGATTAAATCTAACCAGATCGAGGCGGCCCGTATTGCTATGACACGTCATATCAAGCGTGGCGGTAAAGTCTGGATTAAGATTTTCCCTGATAAACCTGTAACAGCAAAACCGGCAGAAACGCGTATGGGTTCCGGTAAAGGTACTCTGGAGTACTGGGTAGCAGTTGTAAAACCGGGACGTGTAATGTTTGAGATTTCAGGAGTGGCTGAAGATGTGGCGAAAGAAGCGTTACGTCTTGCAACACATAAGCTTCCCTGCAAATGTAAGATCGTTTCTAAAGCAGATTTGGAAGGCGGTGTATCAAATGAAAACAAATAAGTTTGTAGAAGATTTAAAGAAAAAATCAGATGCAGAATTAGCAAAGGAATTGGTTGATGCTAAGAAAGAACTTTTCAATTTGAGATTCCAGAATGCAACAAATCAGTTGGACAATACAGCGAGGATCAAAGATGTTAGAAGAAACATCGCAAGAATCCAGACGGTGATCACTGAGAAGGCAAAAGCAGTAAATTAAGAAAGGAGACTCAATCGTGGAAAGAAATTTGAGAAAAACCCGTACTGGTAAAGTGACCAGTGATAAGATGGATAAGACAATCGTGGTAGCTATCGAAGACCACGTTAAGCATCCGCTTTACAACAAGATTGTGAAGAGAACTTATAAATTAAAAGCACATGATGAGAACAATGAGTGCAATATTGGCGATACAGTTAAGGTGATGGAAACCAGACCTTTATCTAAAGATAAGAGATGGAGACTCGTTGAGATTATTGAGCGCGCTAAATAACAAGACAAAGAGTTCTTCTAAGGCGATAAAGAACATCGCCTAAGAACAACTAAAGCTTTGTCTGCGACGTTTGCTTCG
>VSOA01000118.1 GCA_009774585.1 Lachnospiraceae bacterium | reverse complement strand
TCGTATATGTGCCGCCCATTTTATCATTTTTCTAATCTATTAATTACACCTATCATATTATCAGATTCTACTATTAACGACAATGTTTTTTCTTGCTAAAAGAAAATCAGTTACATATCGAAAAGCAACCTATCCCTTTGACTGAGGTCGGTTGCTTTTTTTGATGTTTTATTCTATCTATTAAATTTATACTATATTTTTTTATATACATCTCCTCTATTATCTATGTTCTCAATATCAATCAGTTTTATCACTTCATCAATTGTATAAAGGATTCTACAATCTCCAACTCTTAGTCGATACAAATTATGCCCTTTTAACTTCTTTATATCTGTTCCATCCGGAAGTTTATAAATGGCTTTATAAATTCGTAATCGCATACTCTTATCTTGCTTATTCAGAAATTTTTGGGCTTCTTTCTCAAAAACAATTTTATAGATCATTATATGTTAAACCCTCTCTTTCCAGAAGCTCCTCAAAAGACACTATTGAACCATCATTATTTTTTTCTGCGTTTGCTATCATCTCTAAATCCAGTTCATCAGGTTCCACCTCTTCAATGGAGGATTTTTCAATACTTAGAATCAGATCAGCTACATAAGCAAGCTTGTAATCTGGAAGTCTGTCTATTGCCTGTTTTAATCGTTCTCTTTCACCCATGCTTTACTACCCCTTTTCCAATCTGCTGAAATTTGTTTTATGCCATGAAATTTAGTTTTAAAAGATTACAATTATTATATTATATGCCGAGATAATAAACAACAAGAAAGTCTTTTATAGAGCCATTTGATAACACATGCTTTTTTACAAATAAGCATATATTAACAAAAGAATAAAAGATCAAAATAATTTTCTGTTGAAAACTTATTTATGACAGATTATAATAATCATACAAAGAGCGCTCCGTAAAGCAAACGGTTCGCCTTAGTTATCAGTTCAAAAAAGCAACCTTTAACCTTGGTCGGGGCGGTTGCTTTTTTGATTTTCTCTATTCTTGCGGTTTTGCCATATGCTGATACCAGTAGTCAAAATACTAACAAGCGTCACAGCAATGCTGACAATCCCTACAAGCACATCGAATCTCATATGTACTAAGTACCCTTTCGTAGATTTTCCATTGACATACCTCCTTTGGTTGTGGAAGTTCTCAGATGAATCATCTGGCAAAAGGCGAACCGCTTACCCGTTTTGGAGCGCCTTAATAATATTATCAAATTCTACTATGCATGACAATGCTTTTTAATTTTCCATGACGATAAGTTATCATTTCCTTCCACGTAGCGCAATATGCCGGTCACGGCATTATGTGTTTTATACAGTCCGCCTATGCGGACTAAAACACTTCCACGGAAATCACCATTTCCGTGGAGTAGCAAGCAACGCAAATGGCTAGCCATTTGCACCATATTAAAAAATCCCGTTCCGGAATTTTTTAATATTTTGCTTGCTGGGGCACATCCCCAAACCCCTTGTTTGTACCGCCGTGATCGGCTTTGTGTGTTTTGGACAAATCCGCCTATGCGGATTAAAACACGGTTGTTATATTTTTCTTTATTTTTGCTGGTCATGGTCATTCCTCTCTTTCGTTTCACCTAAAGATTCGTCATTTTCATTAAAATCAATACCAAGCGCAGTTTCAATATTTTGGGCTATACGGTCCAATTCCTCAATTTCATTCTTGAGTGGATTGCACCTTTTAACAAGCTCCTCTTTCTGCTCTTTTAAAGCTTTATACCGCTCAAACAATTCTGAAAGATTAAGCTCTTTCGGATTGATCTGTTTTCGCTCAAAATATATCTGGGATGCCTTAAATAAAACAATCTGGTCTTCATGCTCACGGATATATTCCGGCTGGTTTTTTACACGTTTTGACTCATAAAACGTGTGTGCATTTTTCTTATAATTTTGTGTAAATTTTATCTTCTCCGATAAGTCCAGCAACTCATTTTCAATATTTCTGATGTCCTTCCGGTATAGAGAATATTCTGCATTCTTTCCTTCTGTATATATCTGAAAATCTTCCGGCGTAGTAATTTTGTGCTCTATGAGAAAATTCATGGTTTTTACAAGTGTATTGATATTGCTCCGGACAAGTGCCTGCTCATATCCCTTGGACTGCTGTGCTTTGATATTCTTCGATATATCAACGAGCAGGTTAATACGTTTTGAATAAAATGCTCTCTTCTGCCCCGGCACATTTTTTCCGGTTTTTGCAGATTCAGCACTGCCTGCCTTCTCCGTATTATTCCCGCCAGCAGCTTCTCGCGTCACATCTGAAGTATCACTTTCAACTGTTTTGTTATTGACATGTTCGGCAGATTTATTTGCGATTCTTGCCCGGATTGCATCTTCTGTATATTCATCGCCAAGGGTTTTCAGTCTGATAAATTTTTCCTGCCCCGGCGCGCGGAAAGATATACGTTTTTGCCTGTTGGATTTTTCATAACCTTCCATTTCCAGCGCAAATAAAAAATCATCAAAAGTCTCAGACTGCTGGATGGCACGGTCTACTGCCCGTCTCAGTTTGTTTTCCCATGTGTCTTTAACTTTTTTATGCTTATTTTCATATTTTGATTTTCTCTTTGCTACATACTTTGGAAGAAACGATAAATTATTCGCTTTGCATATTTCATCATTAATATCACGTATCCTGTATTTATCTTTTGTATCAGAATGATATTTTCTATGGTTCACATAGTCTACTGCATTAAAGATGATATGGTTATGTATGTGTCCCTTATCGATATGTGTTGCGATGACAAATTCGTATTTTCCACCAGTGACTTTTTGTGCAAATTCCTTACCGTGTTCCAGAGCTTTCTCGGGTGAAATATCATCCTCAGGGGAAAAGGACTGCATCAGATGGTATGCAATACGTTCACCTCTTCCGGTGCCCTGTTTTGCTGTAAGCATCATTTCTATGTCTGCTGTTTCTACCGAGCATCCATGTGAATATACAAGTAAACCGGCATCCGTTTTATCCGGATTGACAATATAGTCTATCGCCTTTTTTAATGTTTTTTTGATTACTTTGATTTTAGATGTCGCCATAAAAATTTCTCTTTTCCTTCATATGATTGTGTATATGGTTACGGTATCTGGTAGAATTTGGCACGCAGCATTTTCCATATCATATCTACATATTGCTGTACCTCTTCTATTTCCTTTTTATATATGGTCCCCTCACTGTTGATCCGGTGTGCTATCTGGTTAATGTTGTTTCCGATCCGGTTTACCTCATACGCCAGTTCCTTGATATCAGAATAATCTACATTGATGAGAAAACCGTTTGTTGCAGCATCCACTACAAATTCCCTGAGGGATGAGGAACCGGATTCCTTCATCCTCTGTTTGATCAGTGCATATTCATATTCCGTAACTCGGATATTCAGTTGTTTATCCCTTAATCGGTATTGTTCGCTGTCCATTCCGTTACATCCTTTCTCTATAAAAAAATAAACACGGAAGACCATGAAAATTGTTCTGGTCTTCCGCATCTGGTTAATCATACACGTTCCGGCGTCTCTCGCTTTTGATATTCTTGGATTCCGGAAGCTGGCTGCTTCTTCTCCGCTTCGGATCTATACTGATCGAGCTTGCCATGTACCGAATCCTTTTCAGGTTTAAATAATGTGACAGACAGTGGAAGATACCTGTAAAACTTGTTGCGGTTAAGTTCAGTATCTTCTGTTATATACCACCGTTTCTTATCCGGATTATAGCGGGCACCGTCCTTTTTTAACTGGTCGGTCATCTGCTTAAACTCTTGTTTTTTTACCGGTGGCAGTTTTAGGTAAATCGCTTCATCATGCACATCCAGATAGCTCTTGATGCTATCGATTGTATCTTTCCCTGCCCCTGCCGGAATATACCACTCCTTTTTGGAAGGGTTAAATTTTGCTCCCATGCTTTTGATCTGTTTGGTCACTTTCATAAATGTTTCTTTGGACATGTAGGGCAATTTTAAGATAACCGGTCCGATGTCTTTATTCTCTTCCTTCTCTCTGGCATATTCGTCTTTATTGATAACCATTTTTCTTTCCATAGAAGGTTTTGTCTTTTCTTCTACATGATCCGGCGCTTCCGGTTCAGACTGCGCTTCAGGAACGCTTTCTGCAGATGGTGTTTCAGATGCTTCACGTTCCCATGCGCCTATTTCCCGGACCCTTCCATTGAAGAACTCGCTATTCTGTACCTCAAGGATTTCCATTGTTACCTGCGATAATTTCCCGTCTCTCTGTATCTCTATATCAGTCAGTCTCTGCATCATCTGCAGTTTTTCACTTTGTAGTCTCATTATTTCAGCATCTTTCCGGAAGATTTCTACTTGTAATTCCGCATGCTCTACTGTTTGTATATAATCATTTGAACGACTTGTAATGAACTCATAATACTGGTTCGCAAGTTTTCTGTCATCCGACGGATCGATGATGCTCCCATTAAACGCATCCATGTCTGCCAGCAGCTCTGATGGAAAAGCATTTACATTATCTTTACCTTCTTCTATGGATTTCTGGAATAGTTCATAGTACTCATTGCTCATCTCAAAAAAAGTCTGCCGGTCTCTCCTTGATAATGTGTTATGGTTGAGCCGGTCCATATAGTTATTCAGTTCACCAAGATATCCTGATAAGTGTTCTGTAATTTCAGACATATGCCATTACCTCCTCTTTGTCTTCTGCTTAAATTCAACCGTAAATTTAAACTGATAGCCTTCTTTACCGGTCCCGTCAGTTGCCGTGTAATGATATGGTTCTATCCCGTCCGGGATAAAATATGCAGAATATGTTCCGCCGGCTTTCTTTTTAAGACCGGTCAAATATATCTTCTGTCCTGTCAGAAGTGCCGCCACCTGCTCATCATCCAGCTTTTTTCCTCTGACCTTTCCAAAGGTCATGCCGCATTTCCCGATACAATAGGCGCCATACTGTCCTGCTCTCACTTCTGCACCACATTTTGGACACTGACCAAGCTTCGCTTTTTGTTCTCTGTTAACGGCTGCCTGATACCCAATCTTTTGTTCATCCGAAATCGTCTCTGATGTGAATTTGTCTATATTTTCACGGATGTTGTTCAATAGTTCTCCGAGAAACGCTTCTTTGCTCATACTCCCATCATTTACTTTATTTAAGTTGGCTTCAAACTGCTGTGTGAGTTCCGGAGCCTTCAGTTCTTCCGGAACAATGCGTATATACTCTTCACCTAGCTCTGTGACGCTGTATTTGCCCTTTTCACGGACGATAAACTGACGCTTGGGATTTTGCAGCTTACTAATGATTTCAGCCCTTGTTGCGCTTGTACCGATGTTATACTTTTCCATTGTTTTGATAATGGTCTCGTCATTATATTTCTTTGGCGGTACAGTCTTTTTATCTGCAATTGATGCCGAATCGATTGAAAGGCTGTCATTTTCATGCAATTCCGGAAGTATCTGCAGCTCTTCATCTTTTTCAGCCGCATTATTTTTTAGCAAAATTTTATAACCGAGACTTTTAATCGTTGTACCGGAAGATTTAAATTGATTCCCGTTAATGTCTACGATAACTTTTGTAGTATCATACTGATACTCCGGATAAAAAATCGCTATCAGGGATAAGACAACCGCATCAAACACTTTGCGCTCATCTTCTGACAACTGTTGGTAGGCTGATTCCATGTCTGTATTTATGGTTGGTATCAATGCATGGTGGTCAGTCACTTTCAGGTCATTAAAATAACTTTTATCAGCCCGGATATTGTCTAAATCAATCTTCTTGACCAAAGGATCGAAATCTCCAAAACTGCATGACTGCAAATGTTCATCTATCTCATCATATACATCCATCGATAAATACTGGCTGTCAGTTCTCGGATAAGACATGATCTTATATTTTTCGTAGAGAGCTTGGGCTATCTGAAGTGTTTTATCCGGAGAGAAGCTGTATCTGCGCCCCATGTCCTGTTGCAGCTTGGCAAGATTATATAACAGAGGTGCTTTTTCCTTTTTTGCCTGTTTCTCATACACTGTTACGATACCGTTCCCGGATATTTGCTTTAATATTTCTTCTGCCTCTGATCTGTCAAAAAGCTTCTTTCCCTTTTCGTCCTCTCTTATGAGCACCCCTTTAAATCCTTTGGAATAAGTGACTTCCACATTCCAGTACGGTTCTGACTTGAACTCCCGGATTGCTTTATCACGGCTATAGATAAGCTGCAGAAGCGGCGTCTGGCAGCGTCCATAAGACAGCGTCTGTTTATATGCCCTTGTAATGGTAAGTAGTGGACTGTAATTAAATCCAAGGAGATAATCTCCTTCTGCTCTGGCTTCTGCTTCGCGTAATATTCCTTGAAATTCCGGAAGATTATTGTCCTTCAGGTGATCCATTGCATTCTGGATCCCTGCGGTTGTCAGGGAGCTCGCCCACAAAACTTTCTTGGGCAGTCTGCATCCTGCCATGCGGTAGATCCATTCTTGGATGAGATACCCTTCCCTGCCGGCGTCGCCGGCATTTATGAGCATATCAATATCCGTCCGGTGGATTAATTCCTTGATCACCTTATACTGGTGACTCGTGTCCGGAAGCACTTTCAGACTGTCAGACAGATCAAAAAAGATTGGCAGATTTCCTAAATTCCATTTCTTATATTTCTCATCATGTTCTTGTGGCTGCTTAAGCCCTATCAGATGACCGACCGCCCATGTAACTATGTATTTGTCCCCTTCCATATATCCGTTCTGTTTTGTTGTTGCCCCGACTACCTTCGCAATATCCTGCCCAGCTGCCGGCTTTTCCGCGACTATCAGGATCTTTCCCATTGTCTTTTCTCCTCTCTGGATATGCGGTATCGCATATTTTAAAAAGGGCAGCCGATATTTCACCGACTGCCCTGATTACTGTTACTGCGTATGTTTATCTCTGCACGTCATCTCGCTTATGCTGTTCATGTTCCTTTGCAGACTTTTCCTTTGTTTTGCTGTTCTTCTCAGATTTTTCAATAGATTCTTTGTTTTCATCTAGCTTTCCAATCACAGAATCTTTTTCATTGGTTTGCTCCAGAGCATTCTCATATTCCTGAAGGATTGCACCGTAAAGCTTGTCGCGGAATTTTGCCGTGACCGGATGGCACATATCCTTATATACAGCATTTCCTTTTTCATCCGTCTGGCTCGTCTTATATGACGGCATCGATACAAACATTTTCTCCGTACCTTGTTTGATAGAAACATTATTGACAGACATACCGTCAAAGCTGATACTTGCCAGTCCCTTTATCGTAGAGCCTTCTCTCTCATATGGAGTTACCCTGACATTAAAATCCGGCATTTTTGTATCTCTTTTATTATATTCCACTGTGTATGAGTTCTTCGCCTGTACATCATGCAGCTCATGGTACGCATCGAGAATATTGTCGTACAGTTCATTCCGAAATTCTTTCGTGTTCGGATTGAATATATCTTTATACTCCCCTTCGTTGTTTTTATACGACGGCATCGCTACAAAAAGTCTATTCTCTTCCCGCGGGTCATTCATGATCTTAATATTATTAAGCTTGAATGAATCGCCAAGTGTCACGCTCGCTATTCCTCTGATGTTTTCAGAACCGTTTGCAACTTCATTAACCTTGATAGAATATTTCATATTTACCCTCTCTCTTTCTTATCAGCATCTTAAGGCTGATACTATGTCACGATTGCTGTATTCCGGGACAGATTATCTTAGCACAAGGGCATCACCTCTTTCTTTTTGATTACAATATAAAAGGCATGCAGTTATGAACCACATGCCTTGCTATTGTTATTTTTTTGTGCGATCAGTTCTTGTAACCGTCTTCTTCGCTGCCCCCAGTTATCCAGTGAATAATCTTCCGTATTAATGATACCTTCAAGCTCATCCATCGTTAAACCGTTCCGCAGACCTATGCGGCAGATATCCATCTGCCATTGCTCATACTTCGGATCCGCAAATTGTCTGATCTGTTCAATCGTCAGTCCATCCTTGATTGCAAAACGTATCTCATTCATGCGGTCAGAAGTAAGTTCCGGGCAAAGAAGGAGTTCTATCTTCTCTGCTGGTATTTGTTGCTCCAATGCTTTCTCAATAACTGCATATTGTGCCGGCGTGTATCTTTTGCCATGGTACATGATATAATTCATACTCTACCCTGCTTTCATATATAGAATCCGTGTTATTAATCAAAACTGATGATATATTGTTCCACTGTTGAACTTGTTTTTCCACACCCTATCGTCCAGCCATTTGGATGTGCCGGACAGTTAGGATGGCTCTTAACTCGATTTTTCCAATCCGGCTGAGCCTCGCTTACATTGGTGAAAATCTCAAGACAATCATTACATTGCACGCTCCAATGACGATAGCCGGAAGACATCCATGTACTATAAAAATGTACACCACTGCTGTTACTATATGTACGTTTGGTATAGCATCCTGTACCGGCAGACGCATCACCTGTATGTGTGTGGTAAACATAATCAATATGGGCTGCATCCATCGCCTTGTTTAAGCCGTCTGTATATCCCTGATTATAATAGGCTTGATTTTCTGCGCCAGTTCCTAATATCAGTTCTCCATTGACCCATGCTGCTTTCCCGGCAGAGATACCACCTTCCGTTGCTTCTTGGATTTCAATCATTTCTGCTCCCGCTGAAGCGTCTGTCGTCAAGAATCCCGCTGCTGTTTTATATAATGTCGTTGACTCCTCATATCCATATTCTGACGGTGCATATGGTATTGACTGGGTTGCCGCAACGCCTTCCAGCAATGTATCAAATTCAATGTCCTTTGGATCCACTTTATCCTGCGGTGCTAAATGTGCAACATAGATATCATTGCTGGTTGTAAGGTTGATTCCCCTAACTTCTGTCGTCAGGTATGTATTCATCTGTGCCATTTGGCTGTAGACAGCATATTTAAACTGGTCAAGAGTATCAGCCAGAACATATAAGTCGTTGGAATCAATCACCACTGAATCCGTTCCATTTTGATATACGATTGCCCCCTTTGATTTCATCTGCGACGCAGTTGATGGGAACGGCATAGCATCGCCTTCTGCAAGTGCTACCATGCATGTGCTGCACATAAGACCCAGTGTCAATACGATGGATATTATCTTTTTTTTCATTTTCTCAGTCCTCACTTTCATACGGTATTATTAAGTTGTTTGCAGAAACGCTGTTATCATCTCCCGGATCCGGTTCTAAATCCTGCTCTACAATATAATTTCCACATTCACATAACAAACGTTTTTCTCCGGTTATTTCATCAACAGACTCCTTGATAAAATTGCATTCGTCTTTTTTTTCAAAGAAACACTTATCGCATTTAATGACATGTGTATCATTGCTCTCTGGTGACTTGATTAATGTATGCTCTTCATCGTATGGCTCCATACCTTCACAAAACCCTGTTCCTGCCAGTGCACATGTCACTTTGTGATTAGTTTCGTTTACTACAGAATATATAAGATTATGACTTTGCTCTATCTTCCATGTGTAACCACACTTACATGTACACAGATATCCATCATAGATGGTTTGGTATTCCAGACTGCAATTTTCCGATTTAATCGGTTTATGTTCGTTCGTGATATTATGCAGGCTACCGCATTTTTCACAAGACCTCGTATGGGTTTTTTCATTCACATCTATATACGTCCATTCATGTACGTGTGAATATATTCCGGCATCAAAGATGTCATCCGGAATTGACATGATTTCCTCATGTAAGAATGCAATGTCTTCTGCATATAACTGGACGGTTCCATTTTCATCTTCGTATATGATATTCCCATATGATTTCAATCCAGTTTCAGGCAAATCCACCACCAAGTCTGCATATACCGCGTAACACGGAATGATTATAAGAATAATCGCGATAATGATTCCAGTTGCTAGGTTTTTTTTCATGAAATCCATCTCCTCTACTGTGTGATGTATAACGTTCCATCTGAATAAGTTATTGTCGCGTCAGAATATCTTGTCCATGTATAGTCAGCCGGATCAGATGACGCACTGATGCCTGTATAAGTTCCCATATACTTCGTCTCATCAGTCGGTGAAGCTGTCATGTTATCCCCGGAAGATGTGGCGGAATACATGATAAAAATGCTCATCCCGTCTTTTCCTGCCTTGCCGTCTTCACCATCCTTACCGTCTTTGCCATTCTGTCCATCTTTTCCGTTTGTACCACTCTTCCCGTCTCTTCCGCTGGTGCTGGTGCTTGATGTAGTATTGGAAAACTCCTTTTCCAATTCTGACTTGATTTCTTTTGTGAGTTCTTTTTCCAGTTCCTCTCTTAGCTTCTTCAGCCGTTCGTCCAAATCTTGGTTAATCTCTTTATCAGCCGATGCAAGCAGGTCATAAAACTCATCATATGATACTCCTAATGACCGCATCAGTTCACGGAGTTCGTCATCCGTCATGCCGGTTAT
>VSOA01000117.1 GCA_009774585.1 Lachnospiraceae bacterium | reverse complement strand
GTCTGGACAGGCAATCCTGATTCGAATCCTACGGATTTAAACAAGGATGGTCAGACAGATTTGGTAGATTTGCAGTATTACGCCAACAGTAAAGCAAGAATCAATGAAAATGCAGATACGAAAGCTTCTTTATACAGCAGACTTTCTCCTGATTCGGTACAGGTAAACATCAATCCGGCAAGTACGCAGGTTTCGGGAGACGTGGGGGAACTTTTAAAGGACAACGGAAGTATAGTCAGACTGCAGAATACAAACGGAACAGAGATTTCCGAGGCTGCTCCGGTAGAAATCGGATTTAACCTGACAAGCAGCAGTCAGGAATCGCAAACGGTGGAGCAAATTGCGGTATCCATGGAACAAAATACGATTCAAAGCGGAACGCTTACCGTAATCACAAATGACGGCAACGAGGTTCCGTTTGTCATTGTAAACGGTCAGGTAGCGACAAGGAGCCGTACAGCGTCCGATCAGACGCAAAGCGGTGTACTGACTATTGATTTGGGAGGGCAGATTGCAGTTAAGAAAGTAACTCTGATGATTACCGGAATGGGTAACAGGGGAAGCTTGGCGGAAATTTCCAGAGTGGAATTTCTAAATGATACTCAGAATAGGATTCCTGCGCCTACTATGTATGTGCCTAAAGGGCTTATTCTGACCGGAGCGAACAAAGCTTTCCGTGTAAACTGGGATAATCAAGTCAATGTAACCGGTTATGAGGTAAGAATCAGCTATGGAGGGCAGACGGAAACCAGACGCGTCACCTCCAATCAGTTGGAAGTAAAGTCTTTTCAGGGCAATCGGTTGAAAAACGGTGAGTTTTATGAAGTAAGCGTCCAGTCCGTGAACGGAACATGGACCAGCGGCTATTGCAGCCCCGGAACAGTAAGCCCGGTTATTTCCGGTAAACCCGATGCACCGGATAATTTGAAGGCGGTTGGCGGATACTGTCGCATTGTTCTCAGTTGGAAGAATATGGAAGACACAGATTCCTATAACGTATATTATAGGGCGGAGGGAGAAAATACCTTCAGTAAAGTTACGGGCATTACTCAAAATCGATACGTGATTTCAAATCTTAAGGATGAGACCAGATATGAGATTTATGTAACAGGGGTAAACGAACTGGGAGAAAGTAATCCGTCTATCCATTCGGAGGCGAAGACGATTAGCATAAAACCGGCGCAGATGCCGGGGTATAAGTTAATTAATGAATCCAATGGAAAAGGAGTTGTAAGCGCGCATATTGTAAGTGCGACACATGGAAGAGGATCTATGGTGTCAAGCGCATTGGATGCGGATGCGAGCAGCGCGCTTGGAACCGTGGATAAGGATGCCGCATCTTATTATCAGGTGCTTGACTGGGATGACGGAGCAAGTTATCCGGCGGCAACGAAAGGGTTACTGTTTACGCTGGATGATTATTATGAAATGAACTATATAACTTTTGCAGAAGTGGAGGACATTGGCTATTACAGCGGCGCCTATGTTTACTATTATGATGCGGAGCATCCGGAGGGAACAGCGGCGCAGAACGTATCCTTGCTGCAAAGAACGGATGTAAACGGAAGGAAATATTATCTGATTAAGCTGGCACAGCCTATTAAAGCAAATAAGATCAGGCTTGGCTTTACCAGAGGAAATAATCAGAGGGATATAATTATTTCAGAAGTAAACTTTTATTACTATGACAGTTTGGAAAACGATATACTTGCGTTGTATGCAGATGATCTGCATACTACTTTGAAAGATAATGTTACAGAGGCAACGATTGATGCATTGCAGAAACGTTTGGATACCAAGGATGCCAAAAGCGGCGAATACCATCCGGAAAGAACCATGCTTCAAAGAGAGCTGGACAACGCCAGAGGCTTGTTGACTTCTGATTTCCGAGGAATTATTGAAATTAAAGCAGACATTACCGCAGCGAAGGACGGACATTTGGGCTTTGGCGGTCTGAATGCGTGGCAGCCTCTTGGGGTTACAGCCTATGAAGGAGAGCAGATTGTCGTTTATGTAGGACATGAACAGTTGAAGACCGGCTCCGATTCCGCATTAAAGCTGATTGCCACCCAATATCATGCGGAAGCAGGCGCCTTTGCGTCAGAGGTGGCAAATCTTAAAGTAGGACGTAATGAAATTACCATACCGGCAATTCAGAGTCTTGCATGTGAGGGCGGTGGTGCGCTTTATATTCAATATACCGGAAATAACGACAATGACAGATATGCGGTCAGAGTAAGCGGAGGCGCCAAAGAACCGATTCTTGATCTCTATGGCGTTACCGATCCTTTGGAAAGAAAGAACCGCATTACGAATTATGTGAAGGAATTGGAAGAACATGTATCAACGCTGGAGGAAATGCACAGGCAGATACATGAGGCGGCGCCGGAGGAAAGTAAGGTTCATCGCAGTTATGATAAACAAAATTGCATTCTTGGAGCAACGGATATTGTACTGGATCAGATGATGCTGTCCGTATCAGCAGAGCAGATTCTTGCGGGACTGGGGAAAGGAACTACGGAAGAACGCGCGGAGCGTCTGGAACAGTCGCTTATGGCAATGGAAGACATGATGGCGTTGTTCTATCAGCATAAAGGACTTGGAGAAGGAGCGGATGTTCCGGCAACGGACCGGCTGCCTGCTCAACATTTAAACATTCGGTATATGAGAATGTTTGCCGGAGCATTTATGTATGCCGCCGGAAACCATATAGGAATCGAATGGGGATCCGTGCCGGGATTGTCTTCAGCAGTACCTGTACAGGCGGATGCAAACGGAAGATATGTGAGCGGAAGATATTTTGGCTGGGGAATCAGTCATGAGATCGGACATAATATTAATCAGGGAAGTTATGCCATAGCAGAGGTGACTAACAATTATTTTGCACAGCTCACAAAGTCGGAAGACAGCAATAGTACGGTGCGTTTTGACTATGAAAAGGTATATGAAAAGGTGACTTCTGGTACGGTAGGAAAACCGTCTAATGTGTTTACCCACCTTGCCATGTACTGGCAGCTTCATCTTGCATATGACAGGGGATATAATTATAAGACTTATGACAACTATCAGGAGCAGCAGGCAAACTTGTTCTTTGCCCGGGTAGATTCCTACAGCAGGAATCCTTCCGGAGCGAGGGGCTATTTAAGGCTTGACGGCGGTGCGGATCAGAATATTATGCGCCTTGCCTGTGCGGCTGCTGAGAAGGATCTGACGGAATTCTTTATGCGCTGGGGGCTTGTTCCTGACGCGGAGACAATCAATTATGCCGGACAGTTTGAAAAAGAGGAAAGAGCCTTATATTACCTGACAGACGATGCAAGGGTATATGAGATAGAACATGGCGTAACCGGTTCTATCAAAGGAAGAGATGTGATAGACGGTAAGACCAGCGTAACGGTAAGTGACAGGATACCCAATGAAGTGACTGTTTCTATTCAAAGCACAGCAGACAAGGATGTGATTCTGGGATATGAAATTGCCAGATATCAATATGAAGACGGCGTGCCGGTAAGACAGGTAATAGGGTTTACGACAGAAGATTCATATGTAGATCATGTGTCAACGGTTAACAATAGAGTTATGACATATGAGGTCATTGCAGTGGATCAATTCGGTTACCGTTCCAACAGCAAGGTGATTGGAGATGTGAGGATCGCTCATGACGGCAGTCACGATAAATCAATGTGGACCGTAACAACCAATATGGTTTCCACAGACGACGGCGCCGGGGAAGCCGTTGAAGAGGATCCATGCGCACCTGAAGTGGTTTCAGCGATTTATAACGTAATTGATAACGATTACAAAAACACTTATGAAGGGCTGACCACAGGAAATAATGCGGAAGTTTTGATTCAAATGAATCAGGCGCTTGAAGTATGCGGACTAAAATATACGGTCAAATCGGGAACGCCTATCGGAGATTATGAAATTGAGATTAGTATAGACGGAAGCACATGGACGACAGTAAAGAGGGGAAGCTTTGACAATAAGACAGGAAGCCAGACCGTTTACTTTGAAAATGCGGACAAGGATCCGTGGGTAGCTACCTATGATGCCGCTTATGTGAGATTGAGGGCAGCGGGGCAGTCAAAGATGTGCGTATCGGAAATTGATCTCTTAGGACCATCAGGCGACAGTATTTCCTTTGGTGTGAAGGAAGACAGCACACAGGGGGCAGTGGGAATTTTAAATGCCGATTACATGTATGAGGCGGGAAAGACGATTCCGAAAGGTTCCTTGGTATTTACCGGAAGTTACAAAGGCAATCCGGCATATAATGTTGTGGTTCTTTATGACAAAAACGGAAATATCGTAGGTGGTGTGGATGAGGATAATGTATTAAAAGCAGAGCAGATTATTTTAGCACATATACCTGAAAACGGAATGTTGGGTGAGGTGAGTGACGGAATATGGATTTACTGGATTGAACCGGATGCAATTCCGGATAATCTGAAGGGGCAGACAGTGCGGGCACAGCTGTATCGTGTAGACAATGCGTTGACCAATGAAGGACAAAGAATCGTAAGTGATACGCTGCCGCTCAGAATACCGGGTGTATTGGAGCAGATTACTTTAAAGTCCAATATAGATGAAGAAGATAATACAAGCTACAATGGCAGGTGATAGGAAGTGAAACAAGTTCGGAATAAATTATATTTATGGCTGGTTATGTCTGGATTACTTGTTCCGCTGCAGGTACATGCGGCGGGACAGGATTCGGTGGGATTAAGCCAAGATGGATCGAAAGTAGCTGTATCACTGGAAATGAGTAATGCGCCACAGGAAAAGATTACTACAGTGGCAGTGTCGCTGGAGGTAAAAACCGACGGGCAGGAGAAAGTAACGGTTGACTTTCAGTTTTCACCAGAATTAAGCGGAACGGAGCATGGATATGTTTATAATGAAGATACCGGCAGACTCGATATTTATGTGGCTTCCGCATCCAGTCTCTTTTCTGAGGAAAGACTGAATTTGGGAAGTGTTCAGGTTTTGCCGGTGAATGCAGAGAAAACAGTTTCGACAAATATCAGTTATCGCCCGAATTCTTTTCAAACAGCGAACAGTTCCTATGGAGATAAAACGCCAATGGTGGAAGGCGAACCTGCGTCTGTGGATATAAAGGTTGGAAATGGCGTGGATAATTCGGCGCCCTCCGATGGAAATACAAACGGCGCAGGGAATAATAACGGAGGAAATATAGGCGGTGGTTCAGCAGGCAATATAGGAGGAGCATCGCAGGGCGGCAGTAATAATCAGGTGAGTGACAACCGGAATCAGGGGTTGTATGATGAAACTACCAGATTTGTAAATGATCCGGCAAGTGCACAATTGCTTGCAACCTCCGTCATAAAGAAAACAAAACCGGATACGGCGCTCATCGATATGAGCACGCTGATTCAAAATGGAGTCGGAGCAGGATGGCGCGCAACAGGAGGCGTTTATGTTAAGCCGGGCAGCGGCATAGGTCAGACGAAGGAAACAGGCAAGGTTTCGGTGGTTTCTCCGGAAAATGGACCTGCAAGTATTTGGGTTGAGGGAGATAACAAAGAAACCGGTGCAGGAAGCGGCTCGGGAGGTCTGTTTGCCGGAATATTCGGTGAAGATTCGGCACAAGATGGGGAAGACGGTTCTACAGAGATTATGCTGGATCAGGAAAAGGGCGGCGCGGTAGATAACAGAAACAATGTAAAAAGGAATCTGATCATTGCAGCAGGCGTCGTTCTGGCAGTTATCCTGCTTGCAGGTGGAATCATAGGTTTCATCAGCATCTTGAGAATACCGGCAGCCGGAGGCAAAAAGAAACGAAAGAAAAAGAAACGAAAGAGAAAGAAACGTAAAGTAAAACGAAGTTCAGGAGGAGGGAGAAGAAGACAGTGATTTATTTCGGTTCAGATAATGAGTGAACAGAATATGCAAGTAAAAATACGAAAGGATGGAAAATATTATGTTAACTAAAATATCTACAGACAAAGCGCCGGCGGCAATCGGACCCTATTCACAGGGTATTATTGCGGGAGATTTTCTCTTTGCATCGGGACAGATTCCCATTGATCCGTCAACCGGTGATATTACGGGGAGTGATATTACCGGGCAGGCGGAGCAGGTTATGAAAAACGTGGGAGCAATTTTGGCAGAGGCAGGCACCGATTATGCGAAAGTGGTTAAAACTACGTGTTTTCTAGCCGAGATGGCTGATTTTGCCGCTTTTAATGCCGTGTACGAGAAGTATTTTACAGAGAAACCCGCCAGAAGCTGTGTGGCGGTAAAGCAGCTTCCCAAAGACGTGCTGTGCGAAGTAGAAGTGCTGGCATATTTAGGATAGTGGCTGTATAAGTGCCGAGATGAGTTTACATAACAATATAGCAATTTACATAACGTTGAGAAGTTTACATAACAGTATCGAACAGCAGAAAGGTTTCTGTAAATTATGAACAAGGACAATATCATTCTCATCGGTATGCCCGGTGCCGGTAAAAGTACGGTAGGCGTCGTTCTCGCCAAGAAACTGGGTTATGCCTTTGTAGATTCGGATTTAATCATTCAGAGTAAAGAAGGCAGACTGTTACATGAAATCATATCAAAGCGAGGCATAGAAGGCTTCTGGAAGATTGAAGAAACGGTAAATGCCTCTATCGAAGCACATAGATGTGTGATCGCCACCGGAGGAAGCGCGGTATACGGCGCCAAGGCGATGGAGCATTTTAAGCAGATAGGCAGTATCATATACCTGCAGCTATCTTGTGATGCGATTGCCGACAGGTTAGGGGATTTGAGTGAACGCGGCGTAACATTGAAGGAGGGACAGGGTCTGCCGGAGCTATATGATGAGAGAATTCCTCTATATGAAAAATATGCTGATGTCACGATAGATTGTGAAGCGATGACAATCCGTGAAATCGTGGAGCAGATAAAAGAGAAAGTTATGTAAACTAAATAAGATATGGAACAGGAAAGAAAATGAAAAATTTCCTATCATCCGCATATTATCCCCGGATTTGCAGAGAATATCATTAAAAACAATGGGATGGTGATTTTGATGGATTATTTCAATGCTTTCTGGGTAGGTGGTCTGATTTGTGCATTGGTGCAGATTTTATTGGAAAAGACGAAACTAATGCCGGGACGCATCATGGTGCTTCTCGTGTGCACAGGTGCGGTAATCAGCTTCTTCGGATGGTATGAACCGTTTATGGAATATGCGGGAGCGGGAGCGAGCGTGCCGCTTCTCGGCTATGGTAATATTCTTATGAAAGGCGTTAAGGAGGCGGTGTCGGAGAAGGGGTTCATCGGACTTTTTCAAGGCGGATTCAAGACAGGCGCGGTGGGATGCTGTGCCGCGCTTGTGTTCGGATATCTTGCGAGTCTCATCTTCAAACCGAGAATGAAAGGGTAGAAATATTTTCTACCCTTTTCTCTGTCTTTCTTTAGTTTTTGTCTGAAAGAAAATCATACTGTGACATGAACAGTTTATAATATTCTCCTTTTAAATCAAGCAATTCTTCATGAGTGCCCATTTCAAGAATGTTTCCCTTATCGACATACATAATGCAGCCGGCATTCTTGATCGTGGACAGTCTGTGGGCGATAATAAAGGAGGTACGTCCTTTAAGCAGACGGTCAAGACCTTTTTGTAACAGAATCTCCGTCTCCGTGTCAATGCTTGAAGTCGCTTCATCAAGAATCAGGATTGCCGGATTTTCCAATAAGGCTCTGGCAAAGCTGATAAGCTGGCGCTGTCCTGCCGACAAGCGGCTGCCGCGCTCATTGACCTGCGTCTGATAGCCGTTTTCCATCTCCATAATGAAATCGTGGGCACAGACAGTCTTGGCAGCGTTAATGACGTCTTCGTCGGTGGCTTCGAGATTTCCGTAACGTATGTTATCCATAATGGTGCCGGAGAAGATAAAACTATCCTGCATCATAATGCCCATTTGTTTGCGCAAGGACTTCAAAGTTACCTTAGAGATATTCGTACCGTCAATGAGAATTTCGCCGGAATCTACATTGTAGAAGCGGCTGATTAAATTGACGATGGTCGACTTGCCTGCGCCGGTAGGACCGACGATGGCAAAGGTATCCCCGGGGTGAGCGGTAAAATTGACTTTATTCAGTATCTGTACATCATTTTCATAGCTAAAGCACACGTCTTTGAATATCACTTCGCCTTGGATCGGAGGCATGGGAACGGCGTCCGACACATCCTTTACATTGACCGGCTCGTCGATTGTCTCAAAGATACGCTCCAGATATGCAATCGCAGTAAGCAGCGAATTGTAGAAAGATGCGAGCGTATTGATCGGCTCCCAGAACCTTGATATATAAGATGTGAAAGCAATCAGGATACCGATTGTCACACCGTAGAGTTCTCCGGAAATCCATCCGATACCGATGACATAGATAAAAGCTGTCGTCACGGTCGAAATGGAGTCAATACAAGGCCACATGATGAAGTTATATTTTACGGCGCGCATCCATGCGCCGCGGTAGCTGTCGCTGAGGCGGTTGAAAATAGACGTATTTTCCTGCTCGCGGACAAAGGACTGTGTGACCCGGATGCCGTTGATACTTTCTGCAATGTATGCGGTCAGATTTGACTGCTTGTTACTTTGTATCTGCCAAGCGCGACGCTGTCTTCTCTTGACAAAAATAATGACGCTCATCAGTACGGGAAGTCCGCACAGACAGATTAAAGTAAGCCTTACATGCAGTGCAAACATGAACAGCAGGATAAAAATCAAGTTGCATAAGTCAGTGATGGTGTTGATGATACCGTTGGATAACAGGTCGCTTAAGCTGTTGACATAGTTGACTACACGCACTTGTATTTTGCCATGCGGACGCTCGTCATAGTAGGAGAAGGGAAGTTCCTGAAGATGACAGAAAATGTCCGAACGGAGTTCATGTACCACTGATTGTCCGACGCGGCTTGTAATGCGTATTTTCAGCCTAATGCATACGCAGGCATATAATACAATAATGAGTGATATCAACGTGATGATCATAATGGCTTTCACATTTCCAGCAGGAATATAGGTGTCCATGATTTCGCTGATAAAGATTGGAAAGAGCATGGTAAGCGCAGAGGAGGACAACATCAGAAACAGTGCGAGCGCAAGCTGTCCGCGGTATGGCTTAACGTACTTGAGTATACGACCTAACTGTTTGATGTCGTAGCTTTCTTCTATCATCTCGTCGATGTCATATTTGTTACGCGCCATAGTGTCCGCCTCCTTTCCCGGAAGTTTTGTTCAGTTCATCCACATATTTCTCGAATTCACCGTATTGATGATGGAATACGGTAGCATAATATCCGTTATTTTTCATCAGCTCATCATGAGTGCCTTGTTCTACGATACGTCCGTTGTTGACAACCAGTATCAGATCGGAATCCTTGATCGATGAAATGCGGTAGGCGACCACGAAAATGGTACATTTGTTCCCCAGTGTACCAAGCTGTTTTTGTATGTAACTTTCAGTCTCCATATCGACGGCGGAAGTCGTGTCGTCGAGAATCAGTATTGAAGGATCTTTCAATAAGGCGCGGGCAAGAGAAATTCGTTGTTTCTGTCCGCCGGAAAGACCGACGCCGCGTTCGCCGACTATCGTGTCATATCCATCCGGCATCTGGCGGATGAAATTGTCGGCGTCCGCCATGACAGCCGCTTTTTCTACATCTTCAAAGGGACAGTCCGGATTACTGTAGGCGATATTTCCCTCGATTGTGTCGGAGAAGAGGAATACGTCCTGCATTGCCATGCCGATATTTTGGCGTAAATTATACAAATCCAGATCTTTGACGTTTCTGCCGTCAACGAGTACCTCGCCGTCCGTCACATCGTAGAAACGGCACAAGAGGTTCATAATGGTTGATTTGCCGGAACCTGTGGATCCTAAGATGCCCACAGTCTGCCCGCTTTTTACATGAAAACTGACATTATGTATGATATCTTCGTCGTCTGCGCTGTAGGACACGTTCTTAAACTCGACGTCGCCTTTCAAACGTCTGCACGGAATTGCTTTTGCAGGAAACTTTACATTGGGCTCCTCGCTGTAGGTGGCGTAAATCTTTTCCACGGAGGTGGTGAAACGCTGTATATCATTGATACGCCAGCCAATCTGCCTAAGCGGGTTCATGAGCATCCACAGATAGCCGTTGACGGTTACATAGTTGCCAAGAGTCATAGAGCCCTGAATTACCATGATACTGCCCACAAGCATCAGTATGATGGTAAGCATGTTGGATAGAAACTCAAATTGCGGAACATATTTTGTCCAGATTTCCGCGGCGGCAAGTTCGGCGTCCCGGTAGCCGTCATTTTCCTTATTAAATTTTCCGATTTCGTAATCCTCTTTGGAAAACGCTTTTACAACGCGGTTTCCGCTGATATTTTCCTGTACGAAGGTATTCAGGGATGAAAACTGTTCTCTGATGTGTTGGAAAC
>VSOA01000116.1 GCA_009774585.1 Lachnospiraceae bacterium | reverse complement strand
AATGATTCATCACAACCGTAACTATTGCTGCCACCACAAACAGCAGCCGGTAATCCCAAAGTATTCTTTTAACATAATCTATTTGATTTCGATAGTATGTAAGTCGCTCCTGCTTCATCTTAATATCTCCCTAATATTCACCGTACATAATTTTCCGCAGGCTATCTTCTCCATCTCTATATCCGATTCTCTTTGATCAGCCTGCTCTACGTCTTGTCTTCAGCGAGTTTCTCCGAATAGCGCTTTTTCACTACTGCCGACAAAACCGCTATTGCTGCCAGCATACAAACAAGTAATACTTCGCCCGGCTCCGAACCGACTCTGTAACCGACTGCCAGATTCGACACTTCCAGAGGAAGCGGCAAGGGCTGGTCCACATCCGTAGCTGTACCGTCCGGATTACGGACCACATCCAGTACTGCTATAAAGGATGTATATGGCGTTATCATATGATAGTCCAATCCGATCTGCGTCACTTCCTTCTGCACTTCCGGATTATCCCCGCTCGCGCCGTAATCCGTCAGCCGTTCTACACGTTTACGAGCCCACAGATAACCTACAGCATCATTTTGACCGCCACTTTGACTTAATATCGCGTCCGCAACGTTAATGCTCTGGGAGTATGCACCCTGTCCGGTCATACCGTCTATACGAATAGTTCCCTTTGCCTTACCTTTCCACTTTCCGAGCAGCACGATGGGCTTCTGTGCATAGAGCGTAGGAAGAACCGTCGGCTCCACATCATAAGTATCAAATCCTTCAAACGATACCTTAATGTCCGTCAACACAGGCGACTGTATGTAAGTGCGGAAACGCTCCGCCATCTCGTCCGCTTCCTCTTCGTCAGTGACAACAAAAGGCTCTCCCTGTCCAATTGTGGCAATACCGTTAATCAAGTGGCGGTTGACCGCCGTACCGATTCCGAAGGAGAAAAAGTCCGCTTTGTCCAAATTTTCATTCATCATGTCAAAGACTTCCGATTCTCCATACACATAACCGTCGCTTATGATCACAATATTACGGGAAGCATTCTCATCTTCTGGAATACGCAGCGCATCTTCCACCGCCATGGCAAGCTCGGTTCCACCGCCGCCTTCTTCTTTGTCAATAATACGGATTGCCCTATTAATATTTTCTTCCGTAGCCGGGAGCGAACGTCTTGACATCTGAAACGAATCCCCCGAAAACAGAATCAGGTTAAAAGTGTCCGTCTCGCGCAATCCGGATACCAGATTCTTAATCAGCTCTTTGGCGGTATCAAGCGGAAAACCATACATGGAACCGGACACATCCAGAACAAAAATATATTCTCTGGGCGGAGTGTCCTCTACCTCATAACGTTCCGGCGGCTGTATCATCAGCATAAACGTATTTTCCTTGTCAGTCTGACTCGTAATCAGCCCGGTATTAATCTGTTCGCCTGTCAGTTTATAATCCAGAATAAAATCACGGTTGCCGGCATAATCCGACGGATTTGACAGACTGACATGCGCTTTCGTATTTTCGTCCCAGCCAATATTGATGTCATGCGAACTGCTCGAAAGCGATGTGATCGGCACGCCGGAAGATACCGTTACATTAATATGATACTGATCGGACGGCATCGTGCCCTCTTTCAGGTAGGGTGTTCCTGCCCATTCCTCTCGATTACCCGTATCATCCAGCACCGGACCTACATAACGCGGACCCACAACGGTCGGGAAGACATACTGATAAGTTCCCTCCGTCGGTGTAATCAGTTCCGTATAATGCAGCTCAATACGTACCTCGTCGCCGGGCATAATGTTGGCAACATCCATCGTAAACACATTGGCTCTCTGCTCGGACAGCATGGACGCGCTCTTTCCTTCACTCTTAGCCTCTTCAAATTCTTCTTCTGCTTGTTCTTTCTCCTTAATCGTCGCCGTCACGGTCTGATTTCCGATTTTCATCTGCATACCGTGTATCGTCACCTTTGTCGACGCCGGGAACACGTAACTGGCATTGATTGGTTTTGTCCCCTGATTCGCATAGGTCTGTACCACATAGGTATCAGCAATGATTCCTTCAATGTTGGTCGTTACGTCCGTACTTTTAAGCGGAAAACTGTCCACCCCCACTTCCTCACTCTCCACATGGAAATAAGGAGAACGGGTCTTATCCTCATTTTCTTCCTCTTCTTCGGCATGTACCGTCGGAACATAGCTTGTAAATAACAGTATCACAGATAACATACACAGCAGCATTCTATGTCTCTTCGTCTTACACATAAATTATCCATCCTTTCCTTCATCCTTTGCCATATCTTTTCTCATGGACCGCCGCATTCTTACTCTTGCTTTCGCAGCCCTATTAATTCTTTGATATAGCGCTTAACTAGATGGTACAGCAGGAAGGCATCATTTCTGCATCATAATTGCATCAAAAAGGCATAATCTTTGCATCATAAAAGCATCAATTTTGCATCAGAGTTGCATCATAAATCGAGCCTCACCTAATTATTTCCCAATACGAAAAAGAAGCTGGTTGTTATACCAGCTCCTTCCTATATAATATATATCGTTCTCTTTCCAATACGGTAATTCCATCTTCCACAAATCCAAGTTTCCGACATAAAGCGCAGGATTTCTCATTGTGCTCTCTGACAAGCGCCTGCATCTGTTTAAACCCTATCTCGTCACGGGCATAGTTTAATATCTCACTACATACCTCATAAGCGTACCCTTTCCGCTGCCACGGCACTCCAATCATAAAACCAAGTTCCGGTATATCGAAACCCTCCCGCCAATTGATTCCGGCGCGTCCGATTACCTGTCCATCCTGTTTGCTTAATATAGTCCATATACCGTATCCGTAAAATCCGTACATCCGTCTGCGATAATCTTGTATATACGCCATTTCCTCGTCACGGTCATGATACAGACCTTCCATATATTCCGTGATTGCAGGTTCCGCATATATGGCGTACAGACCGTCAACATCTTCCTCTATCGTCTCACGCACAATACACCGTTTTGTTCTCAGGATTTCCCACGGAAGCCCGACCATACGGCGGTATACCATATCAATGACTTCATAGTCAATGTCCTCTATCTGCTCAATCACATATTCCGCTCCGTCAAACGCTTCTTCCCTATTCGCAGCATACCTATAAGGGAGTACATTCCAGCCTTGCTGTCGCAAACGGCTGTATTCTTCTGGTAAGTCGGTAAGATAAAGTATCTCTTTGTTTAACTGACAGCCTCTTTGGCGCTTTTCTTCATCTTGGCATTCCTCCGCCATCTGCGCTTCGCTCTGTTGAATTTTCCTGCCGCACACATTATAAACCGCTTCTGTCCCGTGCGCCTTAATATCTTGCGAAAGCCTCTGCAACGGTCCGCGTAATCTTGTCATTGTGTCCTCGTCAAAATTAAAAATTACTTTTCTAAGCATGTCTTAAACCATTCCGGATATTTACTAATTTGGACTTTGTTTTTTATATATATCATACTATAATAGAAAAGTAAAATGTACAAATACTTTGGAAATACAAAGAATAACAGCGCAGAATACGTGCGCGGAAATGAGGATTTATATGGCACAAAACCCTATTGTAACTTTCATAATGGAAAACGGAGATGTAATCAAAGCGGAGCTCTATCCTGAAATTGCACCGATTTCCGTTAACAACTTTATCAGCTTAATCAAACAGAATTTCTATGACGGACTTATTTTCCACAGAGTCATCAAAGGCTTCATGATTCAAGGCGGCGACCCGGAAGGCACCGGTATGGGCGGTCCCGGCTATTCTATCAAAGGTGAGTTTGCGCAGAACGGGTTTGAGAATGATCTGAAGCATACGGAGGGCGTGCTTTCCATGGCAAGAAGTATGGCTCCCGATTCCGCAGGCAGCCAGTTTTTCATCATGCACAAGACAAGCCCGCATCTGGACGGCGCTTACGCGGCTTTTGGAAAAGTAATAGAAGGTATGGAGAATGTCAATAAAATCGCGGAGACAGCAACAGATTATGCGGACCGCCCTTTAGAGGAGCAGCGAATTAAAACTGTTACGGTTGATACGTTTGGGGCGGAATATCCCGAGCCTGAGAAGCTATAGAACACCCCTTAAAATATTATCTTATTTTTCTCCCCCCCCCGGATATTGTTTTCTTTTTTGTACATACAAAGTAAGGAATTGATATTCAAAATTATTTTATATATAATTGCATTGGCACCAAAAGGCTGCCTATTTCAGACTTTTATTGTAATAACTCGGAGGGATTTGAACTATGAGCAAAAACGTACCTAAAATTTCTTTCTGGAGCCGTATCACAACACAATTAGTTTTAATGAACATGGTTTTGATGATAGTTTTTGGTATCTATTTCGGAACCAGTATTAACAATTTTCGAAGCACCATAGAACAATGCAATAAGATTAGCGATACATACCTTTCTGCAATGGTTCTTCGGGGTGATATGAAAAAGGATTATGAAAAAATCCAACGATATATTTATGCATATCTGGCTACATCCGAGGCCGAAGAAAAGGAGCATCTGCTTGAAAATATAGATAAGCGCTATAATGAGTTAATTGTCGCTATCGAACAGCTCCAGACTTATCTGACGGGAAATACCGATGTAAATATAGCTGAAATGAAATCCGGCCTACAGGCATATACAGAAAATGCTAAAAACGCACTTCTGTCCTCAGACGGAAAAAGTACGGAAGCCGTTGTTGAAGAAATCGATGTTTTGGAAGCAGAGGACGAAAAATTTGACAGCAACCTTGAACTTGCCAATGCATACTTTGAAGAATCAATTGCAGCATTGCGTGAAGAACAGCAGACTATGTATGGTCACACAATAAAAACAAGTATCATAGGCGCAATTGCTATTTTTATTGTTATAGGAATTAATCAACTGCTATTCCAAAGTAATGTAATACGTCCGATTAAAAAATCATCTTCTGAACTTCAACGGATGATTGATGAAATTGACCACAACAAAGGGAACATGAACGAACGTCTTACTACTCGTACAAGAAGCGAGCTTTCCATATTGATTAGCGGAATGAACGATTTCCTTGACACTTTGCAAACTATTATTACCAAAGTATCCGATAGCACCAAGACACTGGCGCAGTCCAACAGTCAAATTGTCACCATGGTCAATACGGCAAATATTAACATTACAGATTCTTCTGCCGCTCTGGAAGAATTAGCTGCCAACATGGAAATGGTATCGAACACCTCCGACGGTATCCAGAATACCATTGGAGATGTTAAGAATCAAGTGGACGTCTTGTGGGACGAGGCAAATAACGGTTCACAGAAAGCCGTCCAAGTTTCTGATAGCGCCAAGACAATGAAAAATCATATTGTTAAGGTCAAGAATCTCACAGAAGCTAAAATCACTAAGATTACGGAATTACTCCACCACTCCATTCAGGACAGTGAAAAGGTAACAAAGATCAATACACTGTCAGAAACAATTATGAATATTGCTAATCAGACTGCGCTTCTGTCACTTAACGCTTCCATCGAAGCCGCAAGGGCCGGAGAAGCAGGTCGCGGATTTGCGGTGGTAGCCGGAGAAATCAATTCCCTTGCTGATAACAGCCAAAAAACGGCGCAGGATATTCAATACATTAATCAAGAAGTTATCAAAACAGTTCAGGAACTGGCTGACAATACTTCCGAAGTTCTTGAGTATGTCAACAACAATGTATTGAAGGATTATGACCAGTTCGTAGATGCGATGGATGAATATGTCGATAATATGGAATCGTTCTACACAATACTGCAGAATTTTTCCAATAGTTCAAAAGAGTTGAATGACAATATGGGGGATATTATCCGTTCTGTTGATTCCATTGCTACTGCTATGAGCGAAGGTTCCGAGGCTGTAAATTTGTCTGCACAGAATTCCGTCAGTCTGGTCGATAAAATGAACGAAGTTAAAAATGCCGTGGATGTTTGCAGCGAAGTAAGCAATGCATTAGAGCAGGAAATCAAGCATTTTTCCGCGTAAGAAAGCACTCATTCGGAAATATCCGTCCGATTTTTGCTATTGAAGAATCTGCCTAGGCTTCTAAGCCGGCAGATTCTTTTTGTACGTATCCGGAGCCATCAGCCCAAACAACATAAGCGTCATGGCAATGTCATTTTTTCTCTTCCAATGACTGCCACGGCAGTCCAAAATGCCCATGTAGCCGCAAAACATGTCACATAGAATCGAATTGCTCTATATTGATATTTTTCACTCATAGTATTCGGGCATTCTCTTTTTGTCTTTCACTTTACTTTACCATCGGGTCTTCAAATAATATATTGTTCGGGGGATTGTAAGAAAACCGCATAAAGCATATAAACAGTATAAATACTAATGTGCACAATAATGTTGTATACGGCTCCGTTCTGCGGGACAGCGTCAACTTATAGGACAACCAAAACGCAATGGCGATACTCAATATAAAGATACCGATATCTATGGCAAATATATCCTTACTTGTAACCAACGTATAAGTATAGTAAAAAATCGGGATAAGTGCAGTACCTGCAATTATGCCAAAACACAGTGCCGAAATAATACACGGGTATTTGTTTCGGAATTTGAACATCAATATAATTGAATATAAAAGCATGGGAAAGAACAACAATTTCATGTGTTCCCATATAGACTCATTAATTGGCGTAAAAAGACCGACTATCTTATTATTATTGGACCAGCGAAATACAAAATGTGCAAGAGTTCCTGTAATCAGGACAAAAATTATGCCTATGACCATGTAACGTCTTAATTTTTTCATACAAATTACCTCCCAGACCGGTTTAATGTAGGCAGTATATGCACCAAGAAAGTAATTATTTATAAAAAGCAAAAAGTTCTCTTGAAATTTTTCAAGAGAACTTTTCGCTTTTTCACTTACATATCTTTAAGGGATTACTGTGTTTGTTCGCGAAAACAATTTATTCAGGCAATGCTGTAGTATCCCCAAAAGTTGCTTTCCATTTCTCAGCACGTTCATCCATAATAGCCTGACCGCCGGAGCTTAAGTAATCTGCGATAGCAGCATCCCACACTTCGTCAAATTTATCCACAGGTGCGGAAAGTGCTGTATCATATACAATATCTCTCTTGCTGGAAAGTGTCGGTCCCTGACCTTCTTCTGCTGCGATTGCGCCAACATTTACATTCTTAGCCGGTCTGGTATCTGTATTGCAGACTCTATGAGCTGTCTCTACAAGTTCCGGATCAATTCCGCTGTAAGAGTATGCCATTGACTTCAGTGTCAAATCATCATCTGTCAAATGCAGACCGTTACATGTAATCGTATAGTCGATGTTAAATCCAGAGTTCTGGATATCATCACCTGTTGCAGCGGTAATTTCGATTGTACCGTCTTCTAGTTTGTTATGTGTAATACCTTCTTCACCAATCTGCAGATACTCAATTACATCAGGAGAACTGATAAAATCAAGATACAGCATGGAAGCCAAAGGCTCTGTATTGGTTGTCGGGAAGAAAATCTTACGGTCGCCTGCGGAACTTGTGATAAACTTGTTATGTCCGCCCTTGCTGTCTTCGAAACAGTCTACTACTACGAACTTCGCATCCGGTCCTACCATTCTTGTAAGGTTTGTCTGAATGCTGTTTTCACCGTCTCTGTAAGGATAATCCCAGTTGTGCATGAATGCGCCAACGTATCCAGCTTTAATCATATCATCTTCTGTAGAATCGCCGCTTCCATACAATGCAAAGTCATCCCAAAGAAGACCTTCGTTATACCACTTGTTCAACAAACGTACTGCTTCTTTTGTTCCATTCTGTGTTAAAGCTCTGTCATCAAATCCATTGACATAATATTCATAATCAGAAACATCAGGATCGATGAAAGACTCAATTAAGAGCGCTGCTCTCCAACCTACGTCATAACTTACTGAATAAGGAATCATCTTATCTGCATCAGCGCCAAGCAGAGTATCCGCATTGTCTCTGAATGCGATAATCATATCTTCAAACTCCTGACGTGTTGTAGGCTCTTCCAATCCTAATTTGTCCAACCAGTCTTTACGAACGAATGTGTTGATACGGTTTGTAACCGCACGCTTACCTTCGATTGCCCAAAGTGTTCCATTTACAGGATCTTTATCCCAGTAAATGTTTGTCTCGCCAAGCCAGTTCCACAGATTCGGAAGCAAGTCTTTGTAGTCGTCTACATAAGAGCTTAAATCAAGCACACCGCCCATGTTTGCATATGTCTGAACAGTAGGATAATCATATGTCAGACAGATATCCGGTGCATCGCCTGCTGCCAGAAGGTTGTTAATCTGCTCAACCTCTGTCCAACGAGGAACTGCTACGAATTCTACTTCTACGTTATGGCGCTCTAACATCTGCTCCTTGATCCACTTCGTATAATTGTTGTTAGTCGGATCGGAACCATCATCGTTACCACGGTCATAAACTTCCACCGTAATTTTTCTTGTATCCACGAACTTACCGTCCACAACTTCTCCGTTTGTAGGATCTGCCACAGTATCTTCTGCTGCGGGAGTCTCCTCTTCGGTCGTATCTTGTGCGGTATCTGCCGGCGCCTCTGTCGCCGTGTCCGTCGTCTGGGATGAATCCTGTGTCGCATTACCGGAATCACCATTGCCGCAGGCTACAAGTGACAATACCATACTGCCCGCCAATAATACGGATAATAATTTTTTCTTCACTTTTTATACCTCCCTTTTTCTTGGATAAATAATATATGAATGAGCGGACTACACACTTCACGTAATCCGATTATTCCTTTTTTACTCTTTAACAGCTCCCATCGTAACACCGTGAATGAAGTATTTCTGCAGCCACGGGTAGATACACAGAATCGGTATGGTTGAGAACATAACGATTGCCGCCTTTAACGACTCGGTAAGTCCCGGTGTTGAGAAGCCTTCCTGCGTTGCCACCTCCACATTGTTCATATTATTCAGAATATTATACAAGAACAATTGCAGCGGATAAAAAATCTCTTTGTTCATATACATCAACGCATCCGAATATCCGTTCCAACGGCCTACCGCATAGAACAATGCAAGGGTTGCGAATACCGGTTTGGACAGCGGCAGATATATGCTGACCAATATTCGGAAATAACTTGCGCCGTCAATCTCCGCCGACTCCCTCAAGCTTTCAGGAATCCCATAGAAAAAGCTTCGCATAATAATCATATTGTACACGCTCAGACAACTCGGAATAATAAGTACGAGCGGGTTGCTCAAGAGATTCAGGCTCTTCATCAACAAGTAGTTCGGAATTGTTCCTGCATTAAAGAACATTGTAATCGTAATAAAAACATTGATTACGGAACGCCCCTTTAAATTTTCAAAAATCAGCGGATATGCACAAAGCGTTGTCATTGTCAAAGAAACAACCGTACATACTGCCGTCAGAAATACCGTCCAAAAGAATGCTCTGACATATTTCATATCACTAAGCACCGCAGTATATGCCTGCAGATTAAATCCTTTGGGCCACAAGTACACTTCATGCTTTATAAGCGCGTCAGTAGAACTTAACGAGCGGGCTAATAAGTTAAGCATAGGTACGACGCAGATTAAACTGACAACGATACAGATGATTACGAAGCACCAGTCCCCTACTTTTGCAGATTTTGATTTGATCATACTTTTTCCCTCCTATCCTTCTTCTACCAGATTCCACGTTCGCCGAGCTTTCTGGAAATCCAGTTTGCTAACAGCAGGAAAATGACACATACGAGTGACTGGAAGAATCCTACGGCAGTCGTCAGAGAGAATTGCAGTCCCTTGATACCGTTCTTGTATACGAAAGTCGCAAGTACTTCTGCAACATTCATGACCAAATTATTCTGTAATGCGAATGGTCTGTCAAAACCACTTCCCAAAATATTACCGAGACTCATGACAAGCAGCACTACGATAGTCGGCTTAATGCCCGGCAGCGTAATATGCCACATTTTCTTGAAACGTCCTGCACCGTCAACGGAAGCCGCTTCATATAATTCCGAATTGATACCTGCAATAGCTGCCAGATAAACAATAGAGTTCCAACCAAAACTCTGCCATACGCCCAGAGAAATGTATGTACCTACCCAATGGGAGGGATCATTCAAAAACGGTACGGATTCAAACCCGAGCTTCGTCAGCAGCAGATTGACAAAACCCGTACTCGGTGCAAATAACTGCAATGCCAGACCATAAATGATAACCCATGAAAGGAAATGCGGCATATAAGCAATTGTCTGTACCACTCTCTTAAATCTCTTGAATACAAGTTCATTTAAAATCAGTGCAAAAATAATCGGAACCGGGAACCCGATCACAAGATCGAACAGGTTAAGTACCAGCGTATTGCGTAGCGCGTTGATAAAGTCCTTATTATTAAATGCCTTAATAAAATACTCAAATCCGTGGTTGGCTGCAAGAGGCATCTCCCACACACTCTGTACAATACTGTACTCAAACTTCCCACACCGATTGGTGTGCTGAACCTTGAAAAATCAATACTTTAGTCCATAAAAAAGGCACAAACC